>NZ_BAAJYS010000184.1:0-7351 GCF_057543315.1 Acidovorax sp. KPB24-07 | reverse complement strand
CGGGGGGCGCGGCCGGCGGGTGCGGGAGGCTTCATCGGGCGCTCCCCGCGCGGCGCCCGCGCCCGAGCAACCACACCAGCGCCAGCGTGAGCCCCATCACCACGAAAGAAACCACCGTGGTCAGCGTGCCCAGCGCGTAGATCGACGGCGTGGTCACGGTCGATGTCAGCCCCTGCAGTTCCAGCGGCAGCGTATTCACGTCGCCGATGGCCTGCGAGGTGCGGGCAATCTCGTCCCAGCTCAGCGTGAAGCCGAACATGCCGATGCCCACCACCGACGGCGCCACCAGCGGCAGCACCACGTGCGCGAAGCCCTGCCACGGCGTGGCGCCCAGGTCCCGCGCCGCCTCTTCGTAGGCCGGGTTGAAGCGGTTGAACACCGCGAACATGATGAGCAGGCCGAACGGCAGCGTCCACGTGAGGTGCGCGCCCAGGGCCGAGGTGAAAAGGCCCAGAGAGGTGCCGAAGCCCTCCAGCGTCTCCTGCGGGCCCAGCCAGCCCAGCACCGCCTTGATGGCGGTATCGATCAGGCGGAACTCCAGCCCGATGCCCAGCGACACGATGATGGACGGCATGATGAGGCTGGCCACCACGACGAAGAACAGCGTGTTGCCGCCTGCCAGCCGCTTGCGAAAGGCCAGGCCCGCCAGCACCGACAGCACCACGGTGCACGCCATCACGGCCAGACCGAGGGCGAGCGAACGCCGCAGCGCCGCGCCGATGTCCACCACGCCCAGCCCCTCGGCCAGCTGGCGGAACCAGTGCAGCGACAGGCCGCGCATCGGAAAGGTCAGCCCGCCTTCGGGGCCCTGGAAGCTCAGCACGAAGATGACCAGCATGGGCCCGTACATGAACAGCACGAACAGAACGAACACCATCGCCAGCAGCCAGAAGCTGAGCGGGCGCGGCTCGCGCAGGCGGGTTTTGTTCATGGAAAGGGCCTCCATGCCATGGGAAAGACGAAGGGGGCGGTGCCTGCGCGGGGCACTGCGCAAAAGGATGTGCGTGCGTGAACGGCCATGGCTCAAAGCTCCTTGCGGATGTCCACCAGCCGCGTGAGGCCGTAGATGATCATCAGCACGACGGCCAGCAGGATCACGGCATTGGCCGCCGCCAGCGGAAACTGCAGGTACGAGGTCTGCACCTGGATGATCTTGCCCACCGAGGCGATCTGCTGCCCGCCCATCACGCCGATGGTGACGAAGTCGCCCATGACGATGGTGATGACGAAGATCGAGCCGATGATGATCCCGGTGCGCGACAGGGGCACGATCACGTTCCACAGCGTCTGCCAGCCCGAGGCGCCGGAGTCGCTCGCGGCCTCCAGCAGGCTGCGGTCGATGCGCATCATGCTGTTGAAGATGGGCACGATCATGAACATGGTGTACAGGTGCACGAAGGCCAGCACCACGGAAAAATCGGAGAACAGCAGCCACTCGATCGGGGTCTGGATCAGGTGCAGATCGATCAGCGTCTGGTTCACCAGCCCGTTGCGCCCCAGCAGCGGAACCCACGAGATCATGCGGATCACGTTGGAGGTCCAGAACGGGATGGTGCACAGCACGAACAGCAGCGTCTGTATGCCGGGCGAACGCACGTGGAAGGCCAGGAAGTACGCCACCGCGAAGCCCAGCACCAGCGTGATGCCCCACACCAGCAGGCTGAACTTGAGGGTGGACAGGTAGGTGCGCAGCGTGGTGCACAGGTCGGCCATGTTGCCGCAGCCCTCGAACACCGACAGGTAGTTCTTGAAGGTGAAGCCGGGCAGCAGCTCGTATTCGTTGAAGTCCCAGAAGCTCACCATCAGGATGAGCCCGAGCGGGACGAGAAAGAACAGCACGAACACCGCGGTGAACGGCGCAGCCTGCCACCAGGCCGCGATGCCGCGGCCGGGCGCGGCGGCCACGGCGGCGGTATGGGAGGTCGAAGGAGGGCTCATGGTGCGGTGGAACGTGCTGAAGGAAAGGGCTTGCGAGACGGGCCGATCGGTGAACCCGGGCAGCGGGTGCCGCCCGGTTTCATCGGTCAAGCCGCGACGAATTCATTCCATTTCTGGACCATGTAGTTGTTCTCGTCCATCAGCGCGTTCCAGCAGGCGATGCCGCCCATGCGCGACTCGTAGCTGCCGCCGTCGCGCACGCTGCCGGCCTTGGCCAGCAGGTCGCCATTGGGGCTCTTGATGTCCTGCGCGGCGGGCTTGCCTTCCATCCAGTAGGCCCACTCGTAGGCTTCCATCTTGGCCTTGGCGGTCTCCAGCACGGCGCTGTAGTAGCCCTGGCGGTTCAGGTACGCGCCGGCCCAGCCGTCGAGGAACCAGTTGATGAACTCGTACGCGCCGTCCAGCTTCTTGCCCGACAGCGTGGCCGGCAGCCCGAAGCCCGCGGCCCAGGCGCGGTAGCCCTCCTTGAGCGGCTGGAAGTTGCAGGCGATGCCCTTGGTGCGCACCGCCGTCACCGCCGGGCTCCACATGGACTGGATCACCACCTCGCCCGAGGCCATCAGGTTGACCGACTCGTTGAAGTCCTTCCACAGCGCGCGGAACTGGCCGGCGCGCTTGGCTTCGATCAGGGTCTTGATCGTGAGGTCGATCTCCTTCTTGGTCATGTTGCCCTTGTCGGGGTACTTGTACAGGCCCATGGCCTCGACCACCATCGCCGCATCCATGATGCCGATGGAAGGAATGTTCAGGATGGCCGTCTTGCCCTTGAACTCGGGGTTCAGCAGCTCGGCCCAGGAATCGATGGGGCGCTTGATCAGGTCGGGGCGGATGCCCAGCGTGTCGGCGTTGTACACGGTGGGAATCAGGCTCATGAACTGCGTCGGGCTCTTGGCGAACACCTTGCTCTTTTCGCCTTCGAGGTAGATCACCTTCTTGGGCGCGGTGCCCTGCTCGCCCACCGCCTTGCCGCCCACCATGCCGGTGGTGAACAGCGGGGTGATCTTGTCGGCATTCTTGATGCGCTTGGTGTCGATGCCCTTGAGGTTGCCCGTGGGCACGATCTTCTTGAGCGAGAAGTACTCGGTGTCGATCAGGTCGAAGCTGTTGGGCGCGGTGACGGCGCGCTTGGTCACGTCGTCCGTGGTCACGGCCACGTACTGGATCTCGATGCCCGTGTCGGCCTTGAATTTTTCAGCGATGGCCTTGTCCTGGTTCACCGCCGTGCCCAGGTAGCGCAGCACGATCTTCTCCTGCGCATGGATGGCCGGGAACATGCCGGCGGCCAGGATGCCGGCCGTGCCCTTGAGCAGCGAGCGGCGCTGCACGGCGGACGACGGGGCAGCGAGGGATTCGGAAGACGCATCGGACATGGAAAGCTCCTAGGTTGAACGAAGGGACAGGGGGAAAGGGAAATCTTTTGTCGACCAGCGGAGGCAGGAGCCGCGACGCCCGGTGCGTTGCGGCTGCCGGCCTGCAGCGCCTCAGGCCGGCACCGCGACGGCGGCACCTGCCGAGGCCGGTGTGGACGGCGCCTGCAGCGGATGCGCGCGCTCAGGCCGCCAGTGCAGCCGCACCGCATCGCCCACCAAGTAAGGCCGGGCGGCGTAGGCGTCTTCAGACACCATCACGGAATACGCGGCGGTTGTGCTGGACGACACCACGGCGCCCTCGTCCTGCAGGCCCAGCAGCACGTAGGTGCCCTGGTACTCCACATCGGTCACCACCGCGCCGATGTGGCTCGACCCGGCCGGCAGCGCCTCGCCCACCGCGGCGATCTGCAGGTGGTCGGTGCGCACGCCCACTGGCCCGGACGGTGTGACGATCACGTTGTGCCCGCCCATGAAGCGCGCCACGAATTCGCTCGCGGGCCGGTTGTAGACCGTGTGCGGCGAGCCCACCTGCTCGATGCGGCCATGGTTCATCACCACCATCGTGTCGGCCAGGGCCATGGCCTCTTCCTGCGAATGGGTCACGTGGATGAAGGTCAGCCCCAGCTCCTTTTGCCAGCGCCGCAGCTCGGCGCGCATCTGGATGCGCAGGAACGGGTCGAGCGCGGACAACGGCTCGTCCAGCAGCAGCACGCGCGGCTCGGTGATGAGGGCGCGCGCCAGCGCCACGCGCTGCTGCTGCCCGCCCGACAGCTCCGCCGGCTTGCGGTCGGCCAAGTGCCCCATCGCCACGCGCTCCAGCAGTGCCCGCGCGCGCGCCTGCCGCTCGGCCTTGCCCACGCCCTTCATCTTGAGACTGAACGCCACGTTGTCCAGCGCGGACAGGTGGGGAAAGAGGGCGAAGCTCTGGAACATCATCGCCGTGCCCCGCTCGGCCGCCGGAAGGTCGGTGATGTTGCGGTTTTCCAGCAGCACATCGCCACTGGTCACCGACTCGTGCCCCGCGATCATGCGCAGCGTGGTGCTCTTGCCGCAGCCCGAAGGCCCCAGCAGGCAGCAGTAGCTGCCGCTGGCAATGCGCAGATCGATGCCATCGACGGCAGGCTTGCCCTGCGCATAGCGCTTGGTGAGCGCAACGATTTCGATGGCGGCGGGGGCCGAGGGGTGGGAGGTGGCATCCATGCCGGGGCATCACGCAAACGCCATGCCAGCCTGGAATACGGTTTTTGCACCGTTTTGTATACAAAAACCGCATGTTCGGGAGATCAGCGCACCGGGCTGGCGATTGGAAGCACCAGCGTAGCCACCTGCCAGCCGGTTACGTGATTTTCATGCAAATAAAGTAAGAGAGCGTTGCAAACGGTGGATTCGCGGAACCGCACTTTTAAGATGCGCCGCTCGGAGCCGCTGAGCCCGTTCGTTCGCAACGACGAACAAAAGAAGACAACGCCATCAGGGAGAACAATGACAAACGCATGGGAAGACACTGCACTTCGTGCCAAACGGCCGACGGTCAGACATTCACTGGGAAAAACCCCCTCGCTGCGATGGCAGCGCACTTTCTTCGAGGCCACCACGCCAAGGCCTCGTGCTGGCAGAGCGTCCACGTCCATCAGGCACCTGATCGCTGCGCGCCCAATCGTCTTCCCATGAAATCCCACACCTCTTCACTCTCCACCCACCGCGCGGCCTTCCGCCAGCCCCGCTTTTGGCAGACCTGGCCGCGATGGGCGTTGCTGCTTCTCGCGGGCATGCCGCTGGCCCTGCTGGCCGGGTCCCTGCTCTCCTCCCGCGCTTTCAACACCGCAGAACTCATGCACACCGATGTGTGCGGCGGGAGTGACTACAGCCTGGAGTTCTACGATTACAGCGACGGCGCGGGCTACGTGAAACTGGTGGACCAGGCCGGGCGGTCGTATGGACGCGCCGAGCATTCGGACGCCGACGCACTTCGCCCGGTGTGGGCCGACGATTGCCTGTCGGTCACGGTCAGCACGGACCGGCGCCGCGTGCGGCTGGAGGTCAAGCCCTGACCGGCCCCTGGCCTGCGTGACCCACCGCGTTCATGCAGGGTGTTCAGGCGCCCCACTCACCCTCCCTGGGTGCGTGCGGCAGGCAGCCGGCTGAACGCCAGGCGCCAGTTCGGGCGCCCCCCGCCGAGCCGCTCCGCCAGGGCGGCGCACTCGGGGTCGTAGGCAGCGGCCAGGAACAACAGCGGCAGTGCGTCGCGCGGCTCGTACAGGCTGCCGACCACATGGCCCCGCTCACCGTTGTCCGATCGCGCCTTGTCGAATCGCACATCGCTGCGCACAAACTCGGCATGCGTCTTCTCACCCCTCAGGTACGGCATCAGCCACGCCACGCTGTGGGCGATGGAGGCGCCGTTCGCCGCCTTCCAGTGGTAGAAATCTTCGCCCTGCTCCGCGAAGGCCAGCGCCAGCGTAACGAGCGGGCGCAGGTCGTACACGTGGTAGGACAGCGCATCGCGCTCCTGGAAATCGACGCTTTCGCCGCTGGCAAGCAGGTTGTCGTTGATCTGCGCACGCAGGCCGTCCCGCGCGTAGGCGATCAGCCGTGCATCGCCGATTGCGAAGCCGATGAGGCCGACGATCTTCAGGCGATGGCTGTGCCAGTTGTTGGTGGTGGTTTTCTTCTTCATCTCCCGCGACCCCATCTCGGCTTCGGCGATGCGGCGCATCCAGCCATCGACCGATTCGCGTGTGGAAGCGTCCAGGTCGGCCCGCACCAGCCGATACCCGAAGATGGCGGGCTCCAGGCCGGTTTCATCGATGGGCTGGCCGGTCGGTCGGTTGATCTGTGCCCAGCGCAGCAGGTAGTCGCCCGCCTTCGCCGCATGGCGCGGGTCCTGGTCGAGCCGGTAGGTGATGGCCAGCGCCTGGATCTTGTCCATGTCCTGCAGGCCCGCTTCGGTCTGGGCCTTGAGCGGATCGCCCCGCAGCCGGCCGCCAGTGGTCAGCACGGCCACGGGCCGGGGCTCGCTCTTCATCGCGTCTTCGGCGATGCGCCGCTGGGCGGCCATGGCACTGCGCCATGCGGGGACGGTGGCCGATTGTTCTCGCGCCTGATCCCATTGCCGGGGCGTGGGCCACAGCGTCTGTGCCTGCGCCAGGCAAGCGCAAGACAGCGCCATCCAGGCCAGAGTCGCCAGGACCACCTTGCGCCCGCTGCGGGAAAAAGGCACCGCGTGCCGCACTTTCCGTAGAACCATTGACATTGATCTTCCCTGGTGGATGGCGCCGCATTGCACTGCGCAACTGGCGGGCTGACGTGCAGAACGCATCCGGTGAACGGAGGAGACCACCGCCGGCGCGATGGACCAGAAAGCCGGGAGGACAGGGCAGTCGCCAAGCGACTCCAGTGCACCGGTACCGAACCATGATGGCGTGCGGCCGCGTCGCCCATGCTTCCAACCGTTTCAGCCTGGCGCGGACCCATTCATCGGCATCCGCGCGAGCACGCCTCACACGCACATTCCGCGTGCAAGCAAGTACCTATCAAGATTGAAACACCTATTTACATAAACACTGGCGAAAGATAGTCTGGCGCCGATTTCTACCGGCTCGGCCGCACACCGGCACGTGGCCGTCCCTTCGGCCCAACGCGATCACCCAGGAAACGACCTGTGAACCACTCCAGAAAAATCCGCCTCTCCCTGCTGACTGCCGCCCTCGCTGCCGCTTGCCTGGTCCATGCTCCTCTGGTGTTGGCAGCGGACGTGCGCATCACCGTGCCTTCAGCAGGCGGCTTCGTGGTGCGCAGCGCCAATGGAACGCAAGAGGGGCTGCGGGTGCAGGATGGTGGCGGTGTCTTTCTGCCCACCCTCTCCACGCGCACACCCGTGGCCACGGTGCTGTGCTTTGAAACCACGACGGGCGCCCTGGGTCCCTGTGCAGCAGGCGTGGCGGCCGGTCCGACCGGCGCCACGGGCGCGACCGGGGCGACTGGCGCCACCGGTGTCACCGGCGCTGCGGGTGCCACTGGGACCTGCGGGCAATCAGGCCGCG
>NZ_BAAJYS010000183.1:0-7396 GCF_057543315.1 Acidovorax sp. KPB24-07 | reverse complement strand
CGGCGGCAGTGGCGCGCTGCTCCGGCGGCACCGGCAGGAAGCGTCGGTCGGCGCCATGCTCCAGCGTCTGGCCGGCCAGCAGCCAGCCGATGGTGCCGTTGCGCAACGCGGCCACGGGGTTGGGCAGGCCCGCGTTCACCAGCGACTGCGTGCCGATGATGCTGCGCGTGCGCCCGGCGCAGTTCACGATGATGCGCGTGGCTGGATCGGGCGCGAGCGCCTGGGCGCGCAGCACCAGCTCCGCACCGGGCACGCTGATGCCGCCCGGGATGTTCATGGTCTGGTATTCGTCGAAGCGGCGCGCATCCAGCACCACCACGTCGGCCTTGGCCTGCAGCAGCGCCTGCACCTCCTCGGCCGGCAGCGAGGGCGTGTGGCGTTCGCTCTCCACCAGTTCGCCGAAGGCCTTGCTGGGCACGTTCACGTCGATGAAGAGCTCGCCGCCGGCCTCCTTCCAGCCCTGCAGGCCGCCTTCCAGGAGCGACACGTCGGTGTAGCCCAGCGCGCGCAGGGTGCGCGCCGCAGGCTCGGCCAGGCCTTCGCCGTGGTCGTACACCACGATGGGCGTGGTCCTGCGAGGAATGCGGGTCCAGGCGTCCAGCTCGATCCGCCCGGCGGGCAGGTTGGCGGCGAAGAGCGGGTGGCCTTCGGCGAACGGGGCCTCTTCGCGCACGTCGAGCAGTGCGATCTCCTGCTGGTCGAGCAGGGCCTGGCGGACCTGTTGGGGGCGGGTGGTGGCAAAGGCGGTGGTATCGGTCATGGCACTCATGGGGCGGCGCAGGCGGAGGAAGCGGTGTGGGAGGCCGGGCCGGCGAGCGGCTGGTTCCAGAGGTTGGGCAGGGTGGCGTTGCTGTAGCCGGAGACGAAAGGGCGCACGGAACCGTCCTCGCGGTACACCGACCGCTGCACGGCCCCGATGTTGGCGCCGTACACGTGGATGCTGATCGATGTCTCGCCGGCCAGCGCGTTGCTCACGCGGTGCACGTCGCCGATGGTGGGCGAGACGGCTTCGGTGTCGCCCGGCTGCAGCCGATGGGGCGCACCGCGGGGCTGCCACTGCCCATCGGCGTCCTGCCCGTAGGCTTGAGACAGCTCCGCGCCGCGCAGCATGCCGACCAGGCCCCACACCGTGTGGTCGTGGATGGGCGTGGCCTGGCCCGGCCCCCACACGAAGCTCACCACCGAAAAGCGCCCGAGCGCATCGGCATGCAGCAGGTATTGCTGGTAGCGCTCGGGATCGGGCTGGGCATATTCCGGCGGCAGCCAGTCGTCGTGCGAGACCAGGTCGGCCAGCAGGGCGCTCCCGCGCGCGAGGAGGTCGGGCTCTGCCGGGCGGGGCTCCAGCAGGGCGGCGATCTGCTGCACGAAGTGGCGCAGGCGGGCCGTGCTGGGCGGGTTGTTCACGGGGGCGGTGGGCGAGGGGGCGGTTGGCATGCCGCCATTGCACCAGCCCGGCCGCCGGCAAGGGAAGCGGGTTTTTCATATGCATGCATGTTTTTCTTCTTTCCCCCAGCGCCCCGGACTGACGGCGCCCCCTTGCAGAAACCGAATGACCACAGGCGTTTTTCTTCGTTGGCGCGGGTGGGCGCGATGCCCATCATCGGTGGCTCGCTGTCTGTCTCACGTTCCTTCAAGGAGTCTCCATGGGTGTCCAGTTCATCGGCATGATCCAGCCGCACGAGGTGTCAGAAACCATCGCCCGCAAGGGCCCGGCCGTGGACCCGGCGTACGTGCGGGCCTTTGCCCAGGCGCATGAGCACGCGGGCTTCGACCGCATCCTGGTGCCGGCCAGCGGCACCAGCCCCGACACGCTGCTGACCGTGGCCTACGCCGCCTCGGCCACGCAGAAAATCGCCTTCCTGCTGGCACACCGCCCCGGCTTCGTGGCCCCGACCCTGGCCGCGCGCCAGTTGGCCACGCTGGACCACTACACCGGCGGCCGCGTGGCGGTGCACTACATCTCGGGCGGCTCCGATGCCGACCAGCAGCGCGACGGCGATTTCCTGGGCCACGACGAGCGCTATGCCCGCACCGACGAATACCTCACGCTGCTGCGGCGCGTGTGGACCGAGGACCGCCCCTTCGACCACCACGGCACCTACTACCAGGTGAAAGGCGCTGCGTCCGAGGTCAAGCCGCTGCAGGCGCCCTATGTGCCCATCTACTTCGGCGGTGCCTCCGCGCCCGCGCTGAAGGTGGCCGGCAAGCATGCCGACGTGTATGCGCTTTGGGGCGAGTCGCTCGCCCAGGCCGGTGACCTGGTGCGCCAGGTGCGCGCGGAGGCCGCGCAGCATGGCCGGCACATCGAGTTCAGCATCTCGTTCCGCCCCATCCTGGGCCGTACCGAGGAAGAGGCCTGGGCCCGCGCGGACCAGATCCTGGAAACCACCCGCCGCCTGGGTGTGCCCCAGGGCCACGCGCGCGGCACCGGCCCGCAGCAGAGCGAGGGCGCGCAGCGCCTGCTGGCCGATGCGGCCAAGGGCGACCGCGTGGACGAGCGACTGTGGACGGCCATCGCGCGCGAAACCGGCGGGCGGTCCAACTCCACCTCGCTCGTGGGCACGCCCGAGCAGGTGGCGGACGCACTGCTCAAGTATTACGACTTAGGGATCACCACGTTCCTGATCCGGGGCTTCGACCCGCTGGTGGATGCGATCGAGTACGGCCGCGAACTGTTGCCGCTGGTGCGGGCCAAGGTGGCCGAGCGGGATCGGGTGAATGCCAATCGGGCGGCGTTGAAGGTGGCCTGATTCCGTCGTGTCCGCGTCTCCGAGCGCGGTGTGCTCAGGGCAGCCCACCGCGCTCGCAGTTCTGGAATCACCAGCTGTAGCGCGCCGTCAGATAAACGCTGCGCCGCTCGCCGTAGTAGCACCCCGTGGATGCGATGCACGAGGCCACGTACCGCTTGTCGGTGAGGTTGGCCACATTCAGTGCCAGCCGCACGCCTTTGAGCGATGCCTGCACCCGGCCAAGGTCCCAGCGGATGGCGGCGTCGAACAGCGTGACGCTGGGGACGAGGAAGAGGTTGGCGTTGTCCCCATAGCTGCTGCCCGTGTGCCGCGCACCCGCGCCCACCGACAGCCCGGCGAAGTCTTCGCTTTGCAGCGCATAGTCCAGCCACAGCGCCGCCTGCTGCCGCGGCACGAAGGCGAACCGATTGTTCTGGATGCTGGTGCCGGCCGCGTTGGCGTTGGCGCGCGTGACGCGGCTGTCGGTGTAGGCATAGGACGCAATGGCGTCCAGGCCCCGGGCGAGGGGGCCACGCGCCTCCAGCTCCAGTCCGCGCACCCGCACCTCGCCCGTCTGCTCGTTGAACGACCGGCTGAGCGGATCCGGCGTGAGCACATTGCGCTGGGTCAGCTCGTAAACGGAGGCCGTGAACATGGCGGACGATCCATCCGGCTGGTACTTCACGCCCACTTCGGCCTGACGCCCGGTCGTGGGATCAAAGACCCCGCCGAGCCGGTCGGTGCCAGTCGCAGGCTGAAACGAGGTGGAGTAGCTGATGTAGGGCACCACGCCGCCGTCCAACGTGTACATGAGCGCGGCGCGGCCGGTCCATTGGCCGTCTTCCTGGTTCGTGGCCACCGACCGGCCGGTGGCCGTGGTCAGCGTGCGGGTGGCCGTGTCTGCCCGGTCGTATCGGCCGGCGAACACGCCGGTCCAGCGCTGCCACCGCATCTGGTCCTGCGCATAAACACCCACTTGGCGACGCTTTTGTTCAATATGGGTGCCCACTGTCGGCACCACGCCGCTGTCGGTGCCGTACACCGGCTCGTAGGCGTTGAAAGGCCTGGCAAGCACACGCAGGTTGCTCTCGTCATAGGTCGCCCGCTCGTCCGAAAAGTCGATGCCGGCCAGCACGGTGTGCGCCACCGAGCCGGTGCGGAAATCGGCCTGCGCCTGCGTGTCCACGGTCCACAGGTCCGCCGCTTCCGGAAAAGCCCAGGCATAGCGTGCCAGTGCCGCGGGGTTGCAGGCGCCCTGGCAGAAGGCCTGGATGCGGCGCGTTTCTGCGGTGACCTTGCCGTAACGCAGGTTCTGCCGCAGCGTGAGGTCGCTTGCAAGGCGGTGCTCCACTTCGTAGCCGACGAAGCGCTGCCGATTCTGGTAGCGATCAAAGCCTGGCTCGCCGACGAAGGTGCGGGTCGGCAGCGCGGCATACCTGCTGGTATCCAATGTGCCCGCAGCGGGCAGGGCGGGTGCCCCGCCTCCGCCGGGCGAATCGAGGGACTGCCACTGGCCCAGCAGGGTGACCTGGGTCGCATCCGCCGGGCGAAACGTCAGTGACGGGGCGAAGTAGGTCTTCTTCTCCGATACCGCATCGAACGAGGTGTCGGCTTCGCGGCGCAGGCCCACCAGCCGATAGCTCCAGACGCCGTCGGCGTCCAATGCCCCGCCGAGGTCGAAGGCGGCCTGCTTGCGCTCGTGGCTGCCCGCCTGCAGTTCGATCTCGCGCACCGGCACCACGGTCGGGCGCTTGCTGACCATGTTGATGAGCCCGCCTGGCGCGGCTTGCCCGTACAGAACGGACGACGGTCCCTTGACGACTTCGGTGCGCTCCAGTCCCCAGGGTTCGATGCGGGGCTGCGAATAGCCACGCGCACCGAAGGGAAGGCGCAGGTTGTCGAGGTAGCGCGCCGGCGGGGTGAAGCCGCGCAGGGTGAACCAGTCGTAGCGCAAATCGGTGTTTCCGTACTGCGCGACGATCCCCGGCGTGTAGCGCAGGCTTTCCACCAGCGTGGTAGCCCCCTGGGATTCCATTTGGCCGCGCGTGACGACCGAGATGGACTGGGGTGTTTCCATCAGCGGCGTGTCGGTCTTGGTACCGCCAGTGGCCCGGCGTGCGACGAAACCGGTGCCTGGCCCCTTGCCCGACTCCACCTCTGCGGCAGCGGTGACGGTCACCGGCGCCAGGGTCGCAGCGCTCGCTGCCGGACGCTGGCCTGTGACGCGCACTTCGGGCATGGCAGCAGTGGGTGCGCTGCGTTGCAAGGTGTAGATCCCGCCGGGGGCCGCCACAGCCCGCAGGCCGGTGCCTTCCAAAGCGAGGGCCAGGCCCTCGTCCACGGTCAGGCGCCCGCGCACGCCCGCGCTGGCAATGCCCTCGGTGAGCGCTGCGTTCGACGACAGCAAGATACCGGACTGGCCCGCGAACTGGCTCAGCACCGTGCTCAATGGACCGGCGGCGATGGCGTAGTCCCGTGCGGCAGGCGCCGCGGTTTGGGACTGCACCGGCATGGCCGCGATGCAGGCCGCGAGAGGCACCGCCGCGAATGCGGCAAACCGCAGCGCACGGGGGCGCACTGGGCGCAGCAGGGGTGAAACCGAAAGACGGCGTGGCAAGGTCGGGTAGGCAGGCATGGTGGCGGTGGGTTCAGAAAGAGTTGGGTCGGCATGGGGTATGCCAATCCAACCCGCGAAAGGGGAACCCCGCTGCCCAAAAAATCAACGCGCGGCAGCTCCTGCGGCCGGACTGGCGCGGGCCTCGACCACGGTCCACCAGGGCATGGGCTGGCGGACTTGCACCGGCAAGGTGGCCTGCAGGGCCGACAGGATGCGGTCGGTATCCGCGAGCGGGTAGGAGCCGACGATGCGCAAATCCGCCACCTCCGGCGCGCAGGCCAGGTAACCGCGCTGGTAGCGGCGCAGCTCGGCAATGAAGTCGCCCAGCCGCATGCCGTCAGCCACCAACATGCCGCGCTGCCAGTCCGGTAGCGCGCCTGCCTGTCCTGGCGTCAGGTCCACCCGGTCGTGAAGCAGCAGCGCGCCGCGCCCTGCAGGGACGACGACCGGCTCGCCTCGGCCTCGGGGTGCCACGCGTACCGCGCCCTCGAACACATCCACGCTGACACCGCCGTCATCTTGGTAACGCACGGAAAAACGGGTGCCCAGCGCCGTGAGCCTTCCGGGTGCCACGTCCACCACCAAGGGCCTTGGCGGACTGGAAGGGTCATGGCCGGAGGTGATGAGCACCTCCCCCTGATGAAGCACAAGGCGGCGCAGCGTGGCGGAGTAATCGACATCCAGGGCCGTCGCCGTGTTGAGCCACAGTTCGCTGCCGTCGGACAAGGCGACGGCGCGCTGTTCTCCCGTGTCGGTCCGATAGGCAGCGACCCATCCGCGCCAGGGGCCAAGCTGCGACACCGCCCAGCCGGCAAGGACCGCTGCGGGCGCCACCAGCAGCGCGCGCCGCACGGTGCGCCGTTGCCGCGATACGGCAGGGCGGCGCTCCAGCACCTGCCGCGCCAAAGGGTTGACAGCGCCGGCGAAGACGTCCGCCACGGCCAGCACCTGGTCCCAGGCCGCACGTTGGCGGGGCCCGGTCTCCAGCCAGCGCTGCCATTCCTGCCGTTCCTCTTCGCTGACTGCGCCGCCCTGCAGCACGGCGAACCAATCTGCCGCCTGCTGCAGGTCCTCGAAGGAGGGGGACGCCTCCCCCGCCTCCGTCATTCGCCTGCCAGCAAAAGACACTGCAGCATCGCCTGGGCCATGTATTTCTTGACCATCCGCTCCGATACCCCGAGTTGCTCGCCGATCTGGGCGTAGCCCAGGCCGTCGAGCTGCGATAGCAGGAAGGCGCTGCGTGCCTTGGGATTGAGCCGATCGAGCATCTCGTCGATGCGGCACAGTGTCTCGAGCGCCACCGCGCGCTCCTCCGGGGACGGGGTGACCGGCTCAGGCTGAGCCGAGACTGCCGCGGCCCAGGCACGCTCGATGTCGATCCGCCGCCAGTGGTTCACCACCACGCCATGCGCCAGGGTGCGCAGGAAAGCACCCGGTTCGCGCAGCGCCGCCACATCGCGCGACGCCATCAGGCGAAGGAAGGTGTCGTGCGCAAGATCGGCCGCCTGGCACGCGCTGCCCAGCCGCCGCTGGAACCAACCGAGAAGCCAACCGTGGTGGGACCGATAGATCGCGTCAACGGTGGCGACGGCCGCAGGGTGCAGTGAAGTGGGCATGTGGGCAAGCGAAGGCGGAGGGCAGGGATGCGAACCATTCGCATTCTATTCGCCCTGGTAGGCCGGCCCTGTCACCCGGCTCCACCTGGCGCTCGCATGCCGGCCAAGGTTGGCAAGGTAGCGCGCATCGCATCCAGAAACCGCCGCAGCCGCGCCGGATAGAACCGGGCATGCGGATAGACCAGGTACACCGGCAGCGGCGCCGCCTGCCACGCGGGCGCCAGGTGCCGCAGGCGGCCCTGGCGCAGGTCGGCCTCCACCGCCCAGGCGGAGGCCACTGCCGCGCCCAGGCCCGCCAGCGCCGCGCTGCGCAGGGCATAGAGGCTGTCGGTGCCCATGCGCGGGTGGATGGCGAAGCGCTCCACCGCGCCGTCCGGCACGCGGGTGAGGGACACCTCGCGCTGGTAGTAGGTGCGCAGGGCCAGCCAGGGCAG
>NZ_BAAJYS010000182.1:0-7430 GCF_057543315.1 Acidovorax sp. KPB24-07 | reverse complement strand
GGCTGGTGCAGTCCCTGCTGGACCACCCGGCCATCGCATGGCACGGCGGCGCACAGGTCGCGCGGTTGCGCCGCGTGCCGGCCGGCGAGGACGGAAAGAGCGACGGCAAGAGCGACGACACTGGGCCGGCAGGCTGGCAAGCCATCGATGCGCAGGGCCAGGTGCTGGCCGAGGCCCCCTACGCCTTCGTGGCGGCCGGGCCCGACAGCATGCCGCTGCTGGACCACCGCTGGACCCTGCAGCCGTTGCGCGGCCAGGTGTCGTGGGCCGAAGAAGGCGAAGACACTGCGGGCTGGCCGCCCTTTCCGGTCAATGGCAACGGCAGCCTCGTGGCTCACATTCCCGGGCCGGAGGGCGCGAACGGCGCCCGGCGCTGGTATGCCGGCTCCACCTTCGAACGCCATGCCACCGAGCTTCCGCCCAGCAGCGCCGACGAGACGGCCGCCCACGCCACCAACTGGAAAAAGCTGCGCACCTTGCTGCCGGCCGTGGCCGACCAGTTGGCGCCCGCCTTCGGCCAGCCCCAAGCGGCCCCAACGGACCGAGTGCCCGGCAGGGAAATCCCCCCCGTTTCGGTCTGGGCCGGCCTGCGCTGCGCCTCGCCCGACCGCCTGCCGATCGCCGGCCCGGTGGACCCGCACGCCCTGCCCGGGCTCTGGGTGTGCACCGCGATGGGCGCGCGCGGAATCACGCTGGCGCCGCTGTGCGGCGAACTGATCGCCGCCCGGCTGCATGGCGAACCCTTGCCGCTGGACGCCCGCCTGGCCCAAGCGCTGGGCACGGAACGGCTGTGAACCTGGACTGACCCGCGGGCCGGGCAGAAACGGCGCCCAACCCCTTATCGCCGTTTTCCGCCGTCCGCCCCCTGCCAACCCGCGCCAGCCTTGAGGAATATGCTTATCCGCATAACGGCCTCACAAAACAATCGTTTGTTTCCATAAAGACTCCCACTACATTCGCCCGCATGCATGATTTGGCATTCGTTTTCGCGGGCTTCGCGGTGGGCTTGATCGTCGGCCTCACCGGGGTGGGCGGCGGCTCGCTGATGACGCCGATCCTGATCTTCTTCTTCGGCGTGAAGCCGCACCTGGCCATCGGCACCGACCTGCTGTTCGCCGCCTTCACCAAGATGGGGGGCACCGTTAGCCTGGCACGCCAGCGGCTCGTGCCCTGGAAGGTGGTGGGCCTGCTGTGCGCCGGCAGCGTGCCGGCGGCGCTGCTGTCGCTGTGGGCCCTCCAGGTGATGGGTCCCAGCAGCAGCACCGCCCAGCGCATCATGACGACCACGCTGGGCGTGGCCCTGCTGCTGACCGCCGCGGCCATGCTGTACAAGGCCTTCGTGTTTTCTCCCGCCCGACAGGCGGCCGACCGGGCGGCGCGCGCCGATGCCGGCGAAGACGCCGCACGGCCACGCCACTGGAGCCTGCCGGTGCTGCTGGGCGCCGTGATCGGCACGCTGGTCACCTTCACCTCCGTGGGCGCGGGCGCCATCGGCGTGACGGTGCTGCTGATGGTGTTTCCCCTGCTGCCGTTGCCGCGCATCATCGCGGCCGACATTGCCTATGCCGTGCCGCTGACCCTGGTGGCGGGCCTGGGGCATGCGTCGCTCGGCTCCGTGGACTGGCCGCTTCTGGTCCAATTGCTGGCGGGATCGCTGCCAGGCATCTGGCTGGGCTCGCGCCTCGTATCCCGCGCGCCGGAGCGGTTGATCCGCTCGGCCCTTTCCGTGCTGCTCGCCTGGGCGGGCGCCAAACTGGTTTTGATCTGAGTGACCCACGATGTACCAATACACAGACTTCGACCGCGAATTCATCCGCCTGCGCGCTGAGCAGTACCGCGACCAACTCGAACGCTTCCAGGCCGGCAAGCTTTCGGGCGACGAATTCAAGCCCCTGCGCCTGCAAAACGGCTGGTACGTGCAGCGCTACGCGCCCATGCTGCGCGTGGCCGTGCCCTACGGCGAGCTGTCCAGCACCCAGCTGCGCGTGCTGGCCAAGGTGGCCCGCGAGTACGACCAGCCCGATGCCGCCCTGCTGGCCGAGGCTCAGGCCACGCAGGAAAAGCTGGGCGACATCCCCCTGCACGACGGCCGGCGCATCGGCACGCAGCTGAAGTACGGCTACGGCCACTTCACCACGCGCACCAACGTGCAGTACAACTGGATTCCGCTGGACAAGAGCGCCGATGTGATGGACCTGCTGGCCTCCGTGCAACTGCACGGCATCCAGACCAGCGGCAACTGCATCCGCAACATCACCAGCGACGCGCTGGCCGGCATCGCCGCCGACGAGATCGCCGACCCGCGCCCGTTCTGCGAAATCCTGCGCCAGTGGAGCACGCTGCACCCCGAGTTCGCCTTCCTGCCGCGCAAGTTCAAGATCTCGCTCAACGGCGCCCTGGAAGACCGCGCCGCCCTCGGCTGGTACGACGTGGGCCTGCAACTGCACAAGAACGATGCCGGCGAGCTGGGCTTTCGCGTGCGTGCCGGTGGCGGCATGGGCCGCACGCCGGTCATCAGCCCGGTGCTGCGCGAGTTCCTGCCGTGGAACCAGCTCATGAACTACCTGGAAGCCGTGATCCGCGTGTACAACCGCTACGGCCGCCGAGACAACGCCTGGAAGGCGCGCATCAAGATCCTCGTCAAGTCCGAAGGCCAGACCTACATTGACCAGGTCGAGGAGGAGTTCCGGCAGATCGTGGAGATCGAAGGCGGCCCGCACACCATCACCCAGGCCGAGCTGGACCGCGTGACCGCCTCGTTCCGCGAGCCCGATCTGGACCTGCGCCCGGCCGATGCCGAGGCCGAAACCGTGGCCCTGCTGCGCACCGCCGCCGAGAACGACCAGGACTTCGGCCGCTGGCTGGTGCGCAACGTGATGCCGCACCGCCACCCGCAGCTGCGCGCCGTGGTGCTGTCCTTCAAGCGCCTGGGCTATGCGCCGGGCGACGCCACCGCCGAGCAGATGGAAGCCGCGGCCGACCTGGCCGACCGCTTCTCGGGCGGCGAGGCCCGCGTGACGCACGAACAGAACCTGCTGCTGCCCTGGGTGCGCCGCGACCAGTTGCCCGAGCTGTACAAGGCCGCCAAGGCGCTGGGCCTGGCCAAGCCCAACATCGGCCTGCTGACCGACATGATCGCCTGCCCCGGCGGCGACTTCTGCTCGCTGGCCAATGCCCGCTCGCTGCCCATCGCCGAAGCCATCACCGAGCGCTACCAGGACCTGGACGAGCTGTGGGACCTGGGCGAGATCGACCTGCACATCAGCGGCTGCATCAACAGCTGCGGCCACCACCACAGCGGCCACATCGGCATCCTGGGCGTCGACAAGGACGGCAAGGAGTGGTACCAGATCACGCTGGGCGGCGCCGACGGCACGAACCTGTCGGGTCCGGCCATTCCCGGCAAGATCATCGGCCCGTCGTTCAGCGCCAGCGAAGTGCCCGGCGTGATCGAGGCGCTGCTGGCCACCTACCGCACCGAGCGCCTGCCCGTGGTGGACGCCGCCCACGGCCCCCGGCACGAGAACTTCATCGACACCGTGCGCCGCGTGGGCATCGAGCCGTTCAAGGCCGCCGCCAACGCCGCGCGCCACCCTGCCGAAGTCCTTTCCGACTGACATCCGCCGACGTCCTCCAGCCCCACCGAATCACTATGAAAATAATAGCTGCCAGCGCACACAGCACCAGCGCGGAAGGCCAAAAAAGTCCTTGAACTGGCCAACGACGCCGACCCGCTCGCGCAAGACCTTGCAGGCATCGAGCGCATCGACCTGCACTTTCCGAAATTCACCGACGGCCGGGCATTCAGCCAGGCCCGCCTGCTGCGCCAGCGCCTGAAGTTCGCAGGCGAGATCCGCGCCACGGGCGACGTGCTCATCGACCAGCTGGTGCAGATGGCCCGCTGCGGCTTCGACGTGGCCGTGCTGCGCGAGGGCGTGGACATGGCCGATGCGCAGCGCCAGCTGGACCGCTTCCACGCCTTCTACCAGGGCGACGTGACGCACCCGCTGCCGCATTTCCGCGACGCCGCCTGACGCGACGCCCCCGCCCCGCACAACGACGCCCCCAACGAGATCCCCCGCATGAATGCCCGCACCGAATCCCATGTGCTGAGCCACCTCAGCAACCGCCACCTGGACGCGCTGGAAGAAGAAACCATCTTCATCCTGCGCGAGGTGGCCGCCGCCTTCGAGCGCCCCGCCCTGCTGTTTTCGGGCGGCAAGGATTCGCTGGTGATGCTGCGGTGCGCCGAGAAGGCTTTTGGCGTGGGGCGCATTCCCTACCCGCTGCTGATGATCGACACCGGCCACAACTTCCCCGAGGTGACGGATTTCCGCGACTTCCGGGCGAAGGAACTGGGGGCCGAGCTCATCGTGCGCAGCGTGGAAGACTCCATGGCGCGCGGCACCGTGCGCCTCGCGCATCCGGGCGAGAGCCGCAACGTGCACCAGTCGGTCACGCTGCTGGAGGCCATCGAGGAATTCCGCTTCGACGCGCTGATCGGCGGCGCCCGCCGCGATGAGGAAAAGGCCCGCGCCAAGGAGCGCATCTTCTCGCACCGCGACAGCTTCGGCCAATGGCAGCCCAAGGCCCAGCGGCCCGAGCTGTGGACGCTGTTCAACACACGGCTGGCGCCGGGCGAGCACTTTCGCGTGTTCCCCATCAGCAACTGGACCGAACTCGACGTGTGGCAGTACATCGACCGCGAGCAGATCGCCCTGCCCTCGCTCTACTACACCCACAGGCGCCAGGTGGTCGAGCGCAAGGGCCTGCTCGTGCCCGTGACCGACCTCACGCCGCCGCGCGACGGCGAAACGGTGGAGACGCGCGACGTGCGCTTTCGCACCGTGGGCGACATCACCTGCACCTGCCCGGTGGAGAGCCCGGCCGCCACGGCCGCCGACATCGTGATCGAGACCCTGGCGGCCGATGTGAGCGAGCGCGGCGCCACGCGCATGGACGACAAGACCTCCGACGCCTCGATGGAAAAGCGCAAGAAAGACGGGTACTTCTGATGACCACCACTACCAATTCGATAGCAGAACAGGCAATCAATCCGCCGGCATCGGGCCAAAACGATGCCATCTCTGCACTGAAGTTCATCACCTGCGGCTCGGTCGACGACGGCAAGAGCACCCTCATCGGCCGCCTGCTGGTGGACAGCAAGGCCGTGCTGCAGGACCACCTGGCCGGCGTGCAGCGCCAGGGCGAGACCGACCTGGCCCTGCTGACCGACGGCCTGTCGGCCGAACGCGAGCAGGGCATCACCATCGACGTGGCCTACCGCTACTTCGCCACCGAAGAGCGCAAGTTCATCATCGGCGATGCGCCGGGCCACGAGCAGTACACGCGCAACATGGTCACCGCCGCCAGCAGCGCCGACGCGGCCGTGGTGCTGGTCGATGCCACCAAGCTCGACTGGAAGAACCCCGGCCTCGAACTGCTGGTGCAGACGCGCCGCCACTCCCTGCTGGTGCACCTGCTGCGCGTGCATTCGCTGGTGTTCGCGGTGAACAAGCTCGATGCGGTGGAAGACCCGGCGCTCGCCTTCCGCCACATCCGCGATGCGCTGGGCGCGTTCGCTCAGGCCGCCGGCATCGCCGCGCAGGCGACGGTGCCCGTGTCCGCCCTCAAGGGCTGGAACGTGGTGGATGCGCACCCCGGCTGGTGCGGCTACGAAGGCCCGAGCCTGCTGCAGATCCTGGAGCGCCTGCCCAACACGCCCACCGACGTCGCGCTGCCGCTGGCCTTCCCGGTGCAGTGGGTCGAGAAATTCTCGTCCTCCGCCGACACCTCCCAGGGGCGCCGCGTGTTCTGGGGCCGCGTGGCGGCAGGCGCCGTGGCGCCGGGCACGGCCGTGCAGGTGTTCCCGAGCGGCCAGCAGGCCACCGTGGCCCAGGTCCTGGACCATGCGCGCCGCCCCGTGGGCGTGCCGGCCGGCCAGAGCGCGGGCATCGTGCTCGACCGCGAGGTGGATGTGTCGCGCGGCGACTGGATCCTTGCCGCACCGCAGGCCGCCGCCGTGGCCGCCGACGATTTTGACACCCCGGCATTGACGCCGTCGTGGCCCGGCCGGCGCGAACTGCGCGCTACCGTGGCCTGGATGGACGACGAGCCCCTGGTCGCCGGCCGCGTGTACTGGGCGCTGCACGGCCACCGCTGGGTCAAGGCCAAGGTGCAGCGCGTGGTGCACAAGCTCAACATCCACACGCTGGCCGAAGAAGACGCCGCCCAGCTCGACCCCAATGCCATCGGCCACGTGGACCTGCTGCTGCAGGAGCCCCTGCCCGCCGCGCCGTTCACCCAGGCGCGCGTGCTGGGCTCGCTGATCCTGGTGGATACCGCCAGCCACAAGACCGCTGGCGCGGTGCTCGTGAACGCCCCGGCGGCCTGACCGGCGGCGCCGAATCCTTGCCGTTGCAGGGGCGGCCCCCGGGCCCCTCCCTGAAACGCCCTAAAATCGCGGGTTACCCCCGATCCAACGACAACTCCTGCCATGACTCACGTCGTCTCCGAAAACTGCATCAAGTGCAAGTACACCGACTGTGTGGACGTGTGCCCCGTGGACTGCTTCCGCGAAGGCCCCAACTTCCTCGTGATCGACCCCGATGAATGCATCGACTGCGCCGTGTGCATTCCCGAGTGCCCGGCCAACGCCATCTTTGCCGAGGAAGACCTGCCCCCGGACCAGATCGCCTTCATCAAGATCAACGCCGACCTGTCGCCCCAATTCAAGAGCATCACCAAGCGCAAGGCGCCCCTGCCCGACGCCGACGAATGGAACGGCAAGCCCGGCAAGGTGGCCGACCTGATCCGCTGAAGCAGACAGGCCCCCGACGCCCCGTGAAGATCGAAGCGACCACAGCCCCCTCGAGAACCATCGAGACGGATGCCGCCGTCATCGGCGCTGGGCCGGTCGGGCTGTTCCAGGTGTTCCAGCTCGGGTTGCAGGGCATTGCAGCCCATGTGATCGATGCGCTGCCCCACGTGGGCGGCCAGTGCGCCGAGCTGTACGGCGACAAACCCATCTACGACATTCCCGGCATTCCCGTCTGCACCGGGCGCGAACTCGTCGCGTTGCTGCAGCGGCAGATCGCCCCGTTCCCACCCACCCTGCACCTGGGCCAGCGTGTTGCCACGCTCGCGCCGCAGCCCGACGGGCGGCTTTTGTTGCAGACCACGGCCGGCACCGCGCTGCTGGCGCGCACGGTCTTCATCGCCGCGGGCGTGGGCGCGTTCGTGCCGCGCGCCGTCAAGGCCGAAGGCATCGATCGCTTCGAAGGCACGCAACTGCATTACCACGAGGATGCGGCCGACACCGCCGGCCGGCATGTGGTCGTGCATGGCGGCGAAGACACCGCCGTGGCCCGCGCCATCGCCTGCGCCCAAGCGGGGCCGCACGCCGCCGCCAGCGTGACCCTGCTGCACCG
>NZ_BAAJYS010000181.1:0-7467 GCF_057543315.1 Acidovorax sp. KPB24-07 | reverse complement strand
GCGCAATCAGTACTAGGGCATTACGCTACAAATACGATAGCAAAAAGACTTTTAACCGATCACTGCTTGACCACGTCCGCGCCCGCTGGCGGCTTGAAGTCGAACGTCGAGGCCGGCAGCGAGGCGCTCGACTGCACGTTGGTAAAGCGGATGGCCGAGCGCTGGCCGAAGCTGTCCAGGATGTCGAGCGCCGCGAGCCGTTCGCCCTGGAAGCCCACGCGCACGCTCTTGAGCTGCCCGTCCTTGGCCTTCGGCGTGGCCAGCACCCACTGCAGTCCGTCCTGCTCGGGCTGCGCCTGTAGCGCGAAGTCGGCGCGCAGCGCCTGCAGGTCGGGGGCCGAGGCCAGCAGCGCTGCCGGCGTGGTACCCAGGGCCTGGGCCTGCGCGCGCTGGGTGACCTGGTTCAGGTCGGCGTCGTAGAGCCACAGCGTCTTGCCGTCGGCCACGATGGTCTGCTCGAACGGCTTTTGGTAGGTGAAGCGAAAACGCCCGGGGCGCTGGAATTCGAAGGTGCCGCTGGACGTCTTGGTCCGCGCCGCCTCGCCGTCCTTCGGGGGGGCGGTGACGGTCTGCGTGAAATCGGCACGGCCGGCGGCCGCACCCTTCATGAAGGACTCGAGGCTTTTGAGGCCGTCGGCGCTGGCGCACTGGGCAGCGGCCGCGATCAGGGCGGTGAGGATGATTTTTTTCATGGGTTCTCGGTATCTGAGGCCGGGTGCCGGCTTTTCCAGGGCCGCCGGCTCATTCGCCGCCGCCGCGGGCAGGCACCAGCACTTCGCGCTGGCCGCTGGTGGTGAGGCCGCTCACGAGGCCCGCCTTCTCCATGTCTTCGAGCAGGCGGGCGGAGCGGTTGTAGCCGATGCGCAGCTTGCGCTGTACGTACGAAATGCTGGCCTTGCGGTCCTTGAGCACCACTTCCACGGCCTGGTCGTACATGGGGTCCTTCTCGCCGCTGCCTCCGTCCCCGTCGCCCAGCGGGCCGTCGTCGCCATCGACCGTGCCGCCCTCCAGCACGCCCTCGATGTAGTCGGGTTCGCCCTGGCTCTTGAGGTAGCTCACCACGCGGTGCACCTCTTCGTCGGACACGAAGGCGCCGTGCACGCGCACGGGCAGGCCGGTGCCGCTGGCCATGTAGAGCATGTCGCCCATGCCCAGCAGGGCCTCGGCGCCCATCTGGTCGAGGATGGTGCGGCTGTCGATCTTGCTGCTCACCTGGAAGGCGATGCGCGTCGGAATGTTGGCCTTGATCAGCCCGGTGATCACGTCCACGCTGGGGCGCTGCGTGGCCAGGATGAGGTGGATGCCGGCTGCGCGCGCCTTTTGCGCCAGGCGGGCGATCAGCTCTTCGATCTTCTTGCCCACCACCATCATCAGGTCGGCCAGCTCGTCGATCACCACCACGATGTGCGGCAGGCGCTGCAGCGGCTCGGGCTCTTCGGGCGTGAGGCTGAACGGGTTGTAGATGAACTCCTCGCGCGCCTTGGCCTCGTCGATCTTCACGTTGTAGCCGGCCAGGTTGCGCACGCCCAGCTTGCTCATGAGCTTGTAGCGGCGCTCCATCTCGGCCACGCACCAGTTCAGGCCGTGGGCGGCCTGCTTCATGTCGGTGACCACGGGCGCCAGCAGGTGCGGAATGCCTTCGTACACCGACATTTCCAGCATCTTGGGATCGATCATCAGCAGGCGCACATCGCGCGCCTCGGCCTTGTAGAGCAGCGAGAGGATCATGGCGTTGATCCCCACCGACTTGCCCGAGCCGGTGGTGCCGGCCACCAGCACGTGCGGCATCTTGGCCAGGTCGGCCACCACGGGGTTGCCCACGATGTCCTTGCCCAGGCCCATGGTGAGCATGCTCTTGCCCTCGTGGTAGACGTGCGAGCCGAGGATCTCGGACAGCCGGATCGACTGCCGCTTGGCGTTGGGCAGCTCCAGCGCCATGAAGTTCTTGCCCGGGATCGTTTCGATCACGCGGATGGAGACCAGCGACAGCGAGCGCGCCAGGTCCTTGGCCAGGCCCACGATCTGCGAGCCTTTCACGCCGGTGGCGGGCTCGATCTCGTAGCGGGTGATGACCGGGCCCGGCATGGCGGCAACCACGCGCACTTCCACGCCGAAATCCTTGAGCTTCTTCTCAATGAGGCGGCTGGTCATCTCCAGGGTTTCAGGAGAGACCGTCTCCTGGCGCTGCGCGGGCGGGCCGTCCAGCAGATCGACCTGCGGCAGGCGGCTGTCGGGCATGTCGGTGAACAGGGGCTTTTGGCGTTCCTTCACCACGCGGGCGCTCTGGGGCACGTCGGACAGCACCGGCTCGATTATCTGCACCGGCTGCGGATGATGCTGCTCGACCTCGTGGCGCTCCTCCAGCACCACTTCTTCGCGTTCGCGCGCGGCGCGCTTGCCCACGGCCACGTCCTTGGCCTTCTCGCGCTTGGCCCGACCCAGCTGCACCAGCGCATCGATGCGCCCGCCCAGCCGCTCGGCCACGTGGCCCCAGGAGAAGCGGAACACCAGCGCCGCGCCCAGCACCACCAGGATCACGCCCACCAGGCCCGAGCCGGTGAACCCCAGCCACTTCACGCCCGCAGGCCCGGTGAGATAGCCGATCGCACCGCCCGCATGGCCGGGCAACAGGGACTCCAGCCGGTACAGGCGCGACCACTCCAGCCCGGTGCTGGCCGCCATCAACACGATGAGGCCGCCCCAGAACATCGCGCGCCGCACCATCGGGCTGTGCGCATTGGCGCCGGCGTCTTCGCCGCCCCGCATCCAGCGCGCCAGGGAAGACAGCCAGGCCCGCACCGCCGCGGCCACGCACCACCAGACCGAAAAGCCCAGCGCGAAATAGCTGCTGTCGGCCAGCCAGGCACCGAAGCGGCCGGCCCAGTTGGCCATCAGCCGGCCGTCGCCCACGCCCGAGGTGGACCAGGCGGCGTCCTGCCCCGAATAGGTCGCCAACGCCAGCAGCCAGAAAACCAGGGCCACGAGACCGAGCACCAGGCTGATCTCGTGGCCGAAACGTGCGGCCCCGCTGCGGGGCGGCGACTTGCCTGCGGAGGCATTGAGGGTATTGAGGGAGTAGGTCATAAACGTGCGCGGCCAAGCTTACCCCATGCGCATTGCGCGGTTTTTGCGCCGGTCGCGGCGCCGAGCGCCCCGGTGGAGCGCCCGGCTTTTCATCGCTTCTTACAATGGGCGCGATTGAAAAAGCGGCGCCATCCACCGGTGGCGGCGGGTTGATACTCCGCGGCTGCGGTCCCATCTGCCCATCCAGCCCGGCCGCGGGCGCATACAAACATTTACCTTCCTTCCATGTCCAACACGCAACACGCCAAAGTCCTGATCCTGGGCTCCGGCCCCGCCGGCTACACCGCCGCCGTGTACGCAGCGCGCGCCAACCTGAGCCCCGTGCTCATCACGGGCATCGCCCAGGGCGGCCAGCTGATGACCACGACGGAAGTGGACAACTGGCCGGCGGACGTGCACGGCGTGCAGGGCCCCGACCTGATGCAGCGCTTCCTGGAGCATGCCGAGCGCTTCAAGACGCAGATCGTGTTCGATCACATCAACCAGGTGGACTTCAGCCAGCGGCCGTTCACGCTCAAGGGCGACAGCGGCACCTACACCTGCGACGCGCTCATCCTGGCGACCGGCGCCTCGGCCAAGTACCTGGGCCTGCCGTCCGAGGAGGCCTTCATGGGCCGCGGCGTGTCGGGCTGCGCCACCTGCGACGGCTTCTTCTACCGCGAGCAGGACGTGTGCGTGGTCGGTGGCGGCAACACCGCCGTGGAAGAGGCGCTGTACCTGTCCAACATCGCCCGCAAGGTCACGCTGGTGCACCGCCGCGACCGGTTCAAGGCCGAGCCCATCCTGGTGGACAAGCTCAACGAGAAGGTGGCGGCCGGCAAGATCGAATTGAAGTTGTTCCACACGCTGGACGAGGTGCTGGGCAACGACGGCGGCGTGACGGGCATCCGCGTCAAGAGCACGGTGGACGGCCGCACCGAGGACATCGCGCTGCAGGGCTGCTTCATCGCCATCGGCCACTCGCCCAACACCGCCATCTTCGAAGGCCAGTTGACCATGGAGAACGGCTACATCGTCACGCAGGGCGGCCTCAAGGGCTTCGCCACGCAGACCAGCGTGCCGGGCATCTTCGCCGCAGGCGATGTGCAGGACCATGTGTACCGCCAGGCCATCACCAGCGCAGGCACGGGCTGCATGGCCGCGCTGGATGCGCAGCGCTTTCTCGAGCAGGATGGCGTCATCTGAACAAAGCGGGCTATAATCCGCGGCTTTGCTGAAATTGGGCGGGCTTTGCGCCATCCTGGACACGGCAATCGGGTTACCGCCACCCTGAACTGGCGAGGTGAGGCCGACGGCAGGCCTTGCGATCCAAAGCGTTCTTCGCTGGCGATCCGCAGGGCACCCGCTCGAAGGCCGTTGAAAACATTGGAGTGTCCTCATGGCACGCGTATGTGAAGTCACGGGCAAGGGCCCGATGGTCGGGAACAATGTTTCCCACGCCAACAACAAAACCAAGCGCCGGTTCCTGCCGAACCTGCAATACCGCCGTTTCTGGGTCGAGAGCGAAAACCGCTGGGTGCGCCTGCGCATCTCCAACGCCGGCCTGCGTTTGATCGACAAGAACGGTATTGACTCCGTGCTCGCAGACCTGCGTGCACGTGGCCAAGCTTAAGGAGAAGCACCATGGCAAGCAAAGGCGGACGCGACAAGATCAAGCTGGAATCCACTGCGGGTACCGGCCACTTCTACACCACCACCAAGAACAAGAAGACGATGCCCGAGAAGATGCTGATCATGAAATTTGATCCAAAAGCTCGCAAGCACGTCGAATACAAGGAAATGAAGCTGAAGTAATTCAGCCTCAGGCCCCTTCAGAAACCGCCCGGCACCCCGGGCGGTTTTTTTTATGCCCGCTTGCGCTGTTCATGATCGCCGGCCGGCGTGCTCCCCATCGGTGCCGCCCCGGCAGCGGGCAGCGCGTCAGGCCGCGCGGCGCAGGGCCGGCTCGGCGCGCTGCTGGGCCATGAGCGTGCCCAGCGTGCGGTAGGCCTCCTCCACCTCGGGCGTGAACGGCATGCCGCAGCTCAGGCGCAGGAAGTTTTCGTAGCGCCCGGTGTTGGAGAACATCGGGCCCGGCGCGATGCGGATGCCGCACTGCAGGGCCTGGTCGTACAGGCGCGTGGTGGAAATGTCGGGGGGCAGCTCCAGCCACAGGCTGATCCCGCCCGGCGGCAAACTCAGCCGCGTGCCCACCGGAAAGTACCGCGCCACCGCGCGCGCCGAATGCTCCCGCTGCACACGCAACTGGGTGCGCATGCGGCGCATGTGGCGCTCGTACGCTGGTGAGTCCACGCTGCGCGCGGCCAGCAACTGGGACCAGGTCTGCATGTTGCGCGTGCGGGCGAACTTGAGCATCTGCACCCGGGCCTGCCAGCGCCCGGCGCTCATCCAGCCCTGGCGCAGGCCGGGCGCGAAGCTCTTGCTGAGCGAGGCGCAATAGATCACCTGCCCGGCATCGCCCACCTTGTCCCAGGCCTTGGCGGGCCGCAGCGCGCGGGGCGACTCGACGAACTCGCGGTAGATGTCGTCCTCGACGAGTGCCAGCCCGTATTCCACGCACAGCGCCACCAGGCGTTCCTTGTGCGCATCGGGCATCACGCTGCCCTGCGGCATCTGCAGGTGGGGCACCACCACCACGCCCTTCAAGCGCGGCTCGTTGCGCGCCGCCAGTTCCAGCGCCTCCAGCGAAATGCCGGTGTGCGGGCTGCAGGGAATCTCCAGCGCCTTCAGGCCGCGCACCTGGATGGCCTGCAGGATGCCGAAGAACGTCGGCGACTCCACCGCGATCACGTCGCCCGGCTCGGCGATGGCGTCCAGCGCCAGGGTGACCGCCTCCGAGTTGCCATGGGTGGCGCCGATGTCGGAGGGCGCCAGGCACACCCCGAACGTCAGCGCATGGCGGGCCATCGCCTGCTGGAACTCCACGTGGGTGGTGGGCGCCGAGGGTCCGTAGACGAGGATGTCGGGCTGCTCGCGCAGCAGGCTTTGCGCCAGCCGGTTCAGCGCCCGGGCATCGAACAGGCTGGGCGCCGGCATGGCGCTGCCCAGGTCCAGCGGCACCCGGCCGGCGCGGCGCGCCTTTTCCAGGAACATGGAGATGCGCTCGTTGATGCCGGCGAAAACGCTCGGGTCGTCTGGCAGCGGCTCCAGCAATTCGGGCTCGCGCGCGCCGGGCAGCGCCATGCCGCCGGGCTCGCGCACGAAGTAGCCCACGCGCTCGCGGGCCTCCACGCTTCCCTGGGATTCGAGGTGCCGCAGCACCTGCAGCGCGGTCGTCAGGCTCACCTGGTGGCGCTGGCACAGCTCGCGCACCGACGGCATGCGCATGCCCGGCTGCAAACTGCCGGCGGCGATCGCCTGCTCGTACAGGGCCGCCAGCTGGCGGTACAGGGGGGTGGTCTCTCGGGGATCGGCAGGGCGGGACATGGCAGGCATCGGAAGAACCCGCGCGCCAGGCCCCGCGCGCGGCAAGCGGGAATCCCATCATGCCCCGGCACCGCGCACCGGAACAGATACAGGATGGAACATGGCGAACCATAACAGCCCCCTGTCGATCGCGGCTGTTCTACCTGCCGCCGGTGGCGCTTGTACCTGCCCCAAAAGGCCGGCTTTTCTTACGCTGGAGCCCTCATCGAAGGAGTCCGCCATGACGCAAGCCACCCGCCCGACCGCCACTGCCACTGCCACCACCGCCCCCCCTGCCCTGCGCCTTGTTCTGGACATCGAGCCGGGGCAGCACGTGCTGGCCTGCCTGCCCCCCGCCAGCACGCTCCGGGCGCTGGAGGGCGACATCGCCCTGGGATTCGGCCCGCTGGTCTGCGGGCAGGTGCTGCATGTGGGCCAGCAGACGCTGGTGGCCGGGCAGGCGCTCACCCAGGACAGCGGTGCGCCCACCACCTGGGTGCGCCTGGGTAACCCGGGCCGCTGGCCGGTGCGCGCTGTCTTGATCGAAGCGGTGCCGCAGCCCGGCGCCCTGGCGCAGGCCTGGGGATGGATGAAGGCCCGGTGGCATGCTGCCGCAGCCAGCGGAGCGCGGGCGTCCGGCGAGGTCGGCGCAGCGCACTGAGCCGCAGCCGACACGGGTCGGCCCTGGGACGCCGAAGCGTTGCCGACCCGGCAGTCCCTGAGGGTCAGACCTGCGCCGCGCGCAGCCGCAGCGAAAACTCGCGCAGGGCCGCCACGCCGCTTTCCTCGGCGCGGTGGGCACCAGGCCTGCAGGTCGGCCGTGAGCTGCTCGCGCGACTGCGACGTGTTCAGCCACAGCTGGCGCAGTTCTTCGCGCATGGTCATCATCTTGTCGAGCACCGGATGGGCAGCGCGGGCCTGGGCCAGGTGCGGCTTGGCGCGGGCGGGCACCTTCTCGGCATCGCGGTGGGCCCAGCG
>NZ_BAAJYS010000180.1:0-7512 GCF_057543315.1 Acidovorax sp. KPB24-07 | reverse complement strand
CCTCGGCCAAGGCGGCGCTGCGTTCGTCCACGGCGGCCATCTGCGCCAGCCGCTGCGCCTGGCGGCGGGCGGCGGGCACCCAGCCCGGCACGGGCTGCCCGCTCATTCGAGGGTGAGGATGGTGCAGCCCGTGGTCTTGCGGGCCTCCAGGTCGCGGTGCGCCTGCTGCACGTCGCGCAGGGGGTAGCGCTGCTCGATGTGGATCTTGACCGCGCCGCTTTGCACCACCGCGAACAGGTCGTCCGCCATGGCCTGCGTGGCCTCGCGCGTGGCCATGTGGGTGAAGAGCGTCTGCCGCGTGACGTACAGCGAACCCTTGGCGCCCAGCAGGCCGGGCGGGAACGCCGGCACCGGGCCCGAGGCATTGCCGAAGGTGGCCATGAGGCCGAAGGGCCGCAGGCAGTCGAGCGACTTCTCCCAGGTGTCCTTGCCCACGGAGTCGTACACCACCTTCACGCCCTTGCCGCCGGTGATGTCCTTCACGCGCGCGGCGAAGTCCTCGGTGCGGTAGTTGATGGCGTGGGCCGCGCCGTTGGCGAGCGCGAGGCGGCATTTTTTCGTCGCTGCCGGCCGTGCCGATGAGCTGCAGGCCCAGGGCCTTGGCCCACTGGCAGGCGATCAGGCCCACGCCGCCGGCGGCCGCGTGAAAGAGCACGTGGTCGCCGGGCTGCAGGCCCTCGGCGGGCAGGGTCTTCTTGAGCAGGTACTGCGCCGTGAGGCCCTTGAGCATCATGGCCGCGCCGGTCTCGAAGCCGATGGCGTCGGGGAGCTTGCAGACGGTCTTGGCGGGCATCACGCGCACTTCGGAGTAGCTGCCGGGCGGGTTGCTGGCATAGGCCGCGCGATCGCCGGCCTTCAGGTGCGTGACGCCCTCGCCCACGGCTTCGACGATGCCCGCGCCCTCCATGCCGAGGGTGGCCGGCATGGACAGCGGATAGAGGCCCGTGCGGTGGTAGACGTCGATGAAGTTCAGGCCCACCGCATGGTGGCGGATGCGGATCTCGCCCGGGCCGGGGTCGCCGACGGCCACATCGACGACATGGAGTTCTTCGGGGCCGCCATGCTGGCGGATCTGGACGGCAAGGCTCATGGGGAACACTCCTGCAAGCTGAGAAGGGGGAAGGAACGAGAGAACGAAAAGCGGGCGACCGGCTGACGGAAAGCGGGTGAATCCTGCCATGTTTTGCCGCGGCCTGCCGGAGCGAGGCGCTACAGTCCTCGCCCATGACGCAACGACTCACCCCGGGCACGATCGCCCTGCTGGCCACCGCGCCGCTGCTGTGGGCCGGCAACGCGGTGGTGGGCCGGCTGGTCCACACGCTGGTGCCGCCCGTCACGCTGAACTTCATGCGCTGGGCGCTGGCATTCCTGGTGCTGCTGCCGCTGGCGTTCCGCGTGCTGGGGCCGCAAAGCCCGCTGTGGCCGCACTGGCGGCGCTATGCGGCGCTCGGGCTGCTGGGCATCGGCTGCTACAACGCGCTGCAGTACATGGCGCTGCAGACCTCCACGCCGCTGAACGTGACGCTGGTGGGCTCCAGCCTGCCGCTGTGGATGCTGACGGTGGGCGCGCTGTGCTTCGGCGCGCCCGTGCGGCGCCCGCAGCTGATCGGCGCGGTGCTGTCCATGGCCGGGGTGCTGCTGGTGCTGAGCCGGGGCGAATGGGGCCAACTGCTCGCGCTGCGCCTTGTGCCCGGTGACCTGTTCATGGTGCTGGCGACGATCTCCTGGGCGTTCTACAGCTGGCTGCTGTCGCGCACGCACGAGCCGGCCACGGTGCGCTCGGACTGGGCGGCGTTCCTGATGGCGCAGATGGTGTTCGGCCTGGCGTGGTCGGGCGCCTTCGCCAGCGGCGAATGGGCCCTGGGCCACACGCACATCGAATGGGGCTGGCCGCTGGCCGCGGCGCTGGCCTTCATCGCGCTCGGGCCGGCCATCCTGGCCTACCGGTGCTGGGGCGTGGGCGTGCAGCGCGCGGGCCCGGCGGTGGCGGGGTTCTTCATCAACCTCACGCCGCTCTTTGCCGCCGTGATGTCGGCGATGTTCCTGGGCGAGACGCCGCGCCCCTACCACGCGGCGGCGTTCCTGCTGATCGTGGGCGGCATCGTCGCCTCGTCCCGGCCCCACAAGGCCTGACCGGCCATCCGAGGCAAAACGGCCTCCAGCGCAATCGATACCAGGGCATAACGCTATTAAAAATATAGCGAACCGGCGATCCCCCCGCGGGCCGGGTCGCTGACGCGGCCGGCCCGACGCACGGGCGCGGCCGGTTCAGAGCGGCCCGGGCAGGGGCGCGCTCGGCGCGGCGGTGCTGGCAAAGCGCTCCACCAGTTCCCCGACCGGCAGGGGGCGTGCGAAGAGGTAGCCCTGGTACAGGTCGCAGCCGTGCAGCGCCAGGAAGTCCTTTTGCTCGACGGTCTCCACGCCTTCGGCGATCACCTGCAGCTCCAGATTGCGCGCCATGCCGATGATGGTCTGCACGATCACGTCGTCGGTGGGACGCACGCCCAGGTTGCGCACGAACGACTGGTCGATCTTGAGCTGGTGCAGCGGCAGCCGCGTGAGGTAGGCCAGCGACGAATAGCCGGTGCCGAAATCGTCCACCGAAAAGCGCACGCCCTTGGTGCGCAGCAGGTGCATCTTGGCGACCGAGTCTTCCACGTTGTCCAGCACCAGCGACTCGGTCAGTTCCAGCTCCAGCAGGTGCGGGCGGATGCCGGTCTCCTGGATCACCTCGACCACGCCCGCCACGAAGTCGGGGTGGCGGAACTGCCGTGCGCTCACGTTCACCGACACGTGCACGTTGCGCAGGCGCGGATCGCGCTGCCATTCGGCCAGCTGCTCGCAGGCCGTGCGCAGCACCCACATGCCGATGGGCACGATCAACTCGCTCTCCTCGGCCACCGCGATGAAGTGGCCGGGGGCCACCAGGCCGCGCTCGGGGTGCTGCCAGCGCAGCAGCGCCTCCACGCCCACCATGGTGCCGGGCAAGGTGAACTGCGGCTGGTAGTGCAGCACGAACTGGCCCTGCTGGATGGCGACCTGCAGGTCCACTTCGAGCTGCGCGCGCTGGGTGATGACCACCTGCATCTGCGGATCGAAAAAGCACAGGCCGTGGCCGCGCCGGGCCTTGACCTGGTGCATGGCGATGTCGGCCTGCTTGAGCAGCTCGGCCGCCGACTGCCGCGAGTCGCCGAACACGGTAGCGCCGATGCTGCAATTGCTGTGGTGCGTCTGCGCCCGCAGCTGGTAGGGCTTGCTGAGCGCCAGCAGGATCTTCTCGCCGATGCGCCGCGCCAGCGTGGCGGCCTCCTGCGGGTCGCGCGCCAGGTCGCACAGCATGACCACGAACTCGTCGCCGCCCAGCCGCGCCACGGTGTCGGTGGTGCGCACGCAGTCCTTCAGGCGCACCGCCACCTGCTGCAGCAGCAGGTCGCCCACTTCGTGGCCCTGCGTGTCGTTGAGGGTCTTGAAATGGTCCAGGTCGAGGAACAGCAGCGCCCCCAGTTCGCGCGAGCGCGCCGCCGTGGCGGCGGCCTGGTTGAGCCGGTCCAGCAGCAGGCGCCGGTTGGGCAGGCCGGTCAGCAAGTCGTAGAAGGCGAGGTTCTCGATCTCGGCGCTGGCCAGGCGCAGGTCGGTCACGTCGTGGTAGGAAATCATCAGGCCGCCCTCGGGCGTGGCGCGCTCGGTGATCTGGATGAAGTGCCCGTTGGGCAGCATCTGCTCATGCGTGCCCTCCGGGTGGCGCTGCAGCGCCAGGCGCTGGTCCACCCATTCGCGCCTTTGCCGCTCGGTGGCCTCGGGCAGGTGGTGCAGCACCGTCGCCTCCAGCAGCGCGCGAAACGGCAGGCCCTCGGTCATCACGCCGCGCAGCCAGGGAAACATGTCCTCGAAGCGGCGGTTCCATTGCAGCACCTCCAGGTTGCGGCCCAGCAGCACGAAGCCGGTGACCATGGAGCCCAGCGCCTGGTCGAGCGTGGCCTTGGAACTGGCCAGCGCCAGGCGCGCGCGGTTCATGCGCGTGAGGTAGGCGATGGTGAACAGCCCCGCAGCAGCCACGGTCACGCCGAAGAACAGCGCCACGAGCAAAATGGCCGTGCGCTCGCTGCGCCAGGACGACAACGCCGCCGCCTCGGGCAGGCTGGCCGAGATCCAGAAATCCGGATACAGGATGGGCCGCGCGACCACCAGCGACGACACGCCGGTGATGCGGGCGCCCTGGCCCCAGGCGCTGATGGGCACGCCGACCTCGCTCAGCGGATGCACCCGCGCGCGGTGGCGCGCATCGCCCCGGCCCGAGAACCCCAGCAGCATCTGCCCCTGCCCGCGCTCCAGCGTGACCTCCAGACCGGCAATGTCCACCGCCTGCGTGAGCACCGACACCAGCATGCTGGTGGGCACCTGGGCCACGGCGATCAGGCGCTCTCCGCCCAGTGAGCGCACGTGGCGGGCCACGTACACCACGCGCTCGGAACTGGCGAAGCTGATGGTCGGCACGCTGATCGCCAGCGTGGGCACGGGCTGGCCCATGACCTCCTCGAAGAAGCCCGAGGGCAGCTCCATTCCCACGCGGGCGCCGGCGGCATCCGACGAGGCGACCACCTTGCGCTGCCCATCCAGCAGGGCCACGTAGCGCACCATGAGGTTCTGGCGGGCGGCCGCGCGCAGCAGTTGGCTCACCGCGCCGGGATCGCGGGATTCGTGAACCTGCTCGCGCATCGCCATGAGGTCGGCGGTGCTGGCCAGCAGCACATCCAGGCCAAGCAGCGACCGGTTGACCGCGGCCTCGGCGCCGGTGGCAAAGCGCGTGACCTGCGCCTCGCTCTCGGCCAGCGCCGAGTGCCGCGTGCTCCATACCAGCCATGCAGCCGCCCCCGTCAGGGCCAGCAGGAACAAGGCCACGACGCCGCCCACGGCGATGCGGATGCGCCTGGAAATGGAGGACATCACGGGGCCCGTGGGGCGGCGATGCCGCGCGCGGGGCCGACCGTACGGTTCCAGAGATCCACGCAGGCGGGGCCGCAGCGCCGCTGCCAGTTCGCCAGCACGGTGGTGCGCAGGATCTCCACGCGCCGCGCATCGTCGGCCGCCGACACCGGCACCACCACCATGGAACCCTTGGCGCCCTTCACGCAGGTGGGCCGGCCCGTGTTGCACGCGAGCCCCTCGGTCGTCTCGCGCTCGGCATCGGCCCAGATGGCGGCCTCCAGCCGGGGCACCTCGCGCTGCAGCAGGGTGCGCAGGTCGGGGGGCAGCGAGTTCCACACGTCGCGATTGGCCCCGAAGATCGACAGGCCCCAGGTGAGCGGCATGGGATAGACGTACTGGGTCACCTCGTACAGCCCCAGGGTGTTGCCCGACATGGTGCCGGTCACGGCGCATTCGCTGTCGCCGGCCTTGAGGCTGGCCACCATCTGGCCGAAGCCCGTGTGCACCGGAATGCCGCCCACCGCGCTGATGAAGTCCGCCTGCGAGGCCGAGGCCACGCGGATGCGCCGGCCGGACAGGTCGGCCAGGCCCGTCATGGCGTTCTTGCAGAAGATCACCTGGGCCGGATAGACGTAGATGGCCAGCATCTCCATGTTGCGCTCCTGGCGCAGCGACGCCTGGAGATAGGGTCGAAACGCGGCGACCGTGGTGCGCAGGCTGGCGATGTCGGGACTCAGGCCCGGCAGATCGGGCGCCGTGTACTGCGGGTACTGCGCGGTGAGGGAACTCATCAGCACGGTGCCGAAGGGCACCACGCCCAGCTCGACCAGGCGCAGCATCTCCATGCCCGGCACACCCGCGCGGTCGAAGGGCACGATGGTGGAGGAAAAACGGCCATTGCTGAGCCGGGCCAGCTCCTGCGTCCAGAACGGTGCCTCGCGCTGCGTGTACTGCGACAGGGCACCCAGGCTGCCGACCACGCGCAGCATGAACGGCGCAGGGGTGGGGGCCGGTGCCGATGCGCCCGGCCCGCCGGCGCTGGCGGCCGGGGGACTCTGGGCGTGCCCTGTCAAAGTAGCGCAGCAGAGCCAGGCCAGTGCCAGTCGGCACAGTGCGCGGGTCAGGAAAAGGTGTTGCATGAAGGAACGCCGTGGTTCTTGTTGCCGTGTCGCCGCCAGAGATTTCTCCCTCCCCGGCTTTTGTACCATCTTGCCGCGATTTGACCAATGGGCAGCGACCCAGGAGCGATCCGTTTGACAACACCCGCGCGCACGGCACGGTGCGCCACCGGATGCCCGGCGGCCGGCCGCCGCCGGCACGCGTTCACCCACCCGCGGTTCAGAGCCAGCCCGCCCGCCGGAAGCGGTAGTACAGGTAGCCGCACACGCTGAGGATGAGCACCAGCGCCGCCGGGTAGCCGTAGGTCCACTTCAGCTCGGGCATGCCCTCGAAGTTCATGCCCCAGATGCCGGCGAACGCGGTGCAGACCGCGAAGATGCTGGCCCAGGCCGCCAGGCGCTTGGTGATCTCGTTCTCCTCGATCGTCACCATCGAGAGGTTCACCTGGATGGCGGTGCCGATGGTGTCGCGCATGGCGTCGATCGAGCCGTTGATGCGGCTCAGGTGGTCGAGCACGTCCCGGAAGTAATCCTGCGAGCCCATGCACACCTGGGGCACACGCCCGCCGTGCAGCTTGCCCACCCCTTCCATCAGCGGCGCCACCGCCCGCTTGAGCACCATGGCACGGCGCTTGAGTTCGTAAAGGCGCTGGATGTTGTTGTGCGGCGCGCCCTTGGTGAAGATCTGCTGCTCGATCTGCTCGAGCTCCACCTCCAGCGCGTCGATCACCGGAAAGTAGCGGTCCACCACCGCGTCCAGCAGGGCGTACAGCACGAAGCCCGATCCGGTGCGCAGCAGCTCCGGCTGGCGCTCGCAGCGCTCGCGCACGCCCAGGAACCCGAGCTTGCTGCGGTTGCGCACCGACAGCACGTAGTTGCTGCCGACGAAGACATCGACCTCGCCCACGTTGATGCCGCCCTGCTCCGCGTCGGGCTCGACCAGGTGCAGGACGGCGAACAGCGAGTTGCCGTATTCCTCGATCTTGGGGCGCTGGTGGCCGTGCTGGGCATCCTCCACGGCGAGTTCGTGCAGGCCGAACTCCTGCTGCATCTCTGCAAGCTCCTGCGGCGTGGCATCGGCCAGGGCCACCCAGACGAAGCAGCCTGGCAGGGAGACGTAATCGCTGATGTGGTCGACCGAGATATCGGCCAGCTTGGCACCGTTTTGGTAGGCAACGCAATTGATCAGCATGGGGCAATTCAGGTCGACGGCAACGGCCTGGATCTTGCCATGCCGGCGCTACGTTCCGGCGCTCCCGAGGTCCCTGGGCGGCAGCGGCAAAAAAGCCTGCAGACGCGCGTCGTAGTCCCAGCGCGTCAGCCGGTGGCGCGCGGGCAGCACCTCGGCGCCGGACCGCACGGGCGCCGGGCGCTCCAGCGTCACCAGGCTGTTGGGCGCATGGGCGCGCAGGCGCACCGACACGGCCGTGCCCGCGCGGGCGGCCCACAGGCCGGGCAGCACCTCGGC
>NZ_BAAJYS010000179.1:0-7627 GCF_057543315.1 Acidovorax sp. KPB24-07 | reverse complement strand
GCGTCGGTCCCTGTGGCGCCCCCCGTGCCTGCCTCGGCCGCGCGCTGAGGCGCGGGCGCCCGAGGGCCCCGGGCTCAGAGAAACGATGCCTGGATCGGTGGCACGGGTGGCTCGACGTCGCCGCACTGCCCGCGGTGGCGCAGGGCATGGTCCATCACGACCAGCGCCAGCAGGGCCTCGGCGATGGGTGCGGCGCGGATGCCCACGCAGGGGTCGTGCCGGCCCTTGGTGATGACCTCGGTGCTCTGGCCGTGCACGTCGATGGATTCGCGCGGGCTGATGATGGAACTGGTGGGCTTGATGGCCAGCGACACCTCGATGTCCTGCCCCGTGCTGATGCCGCCGAGCACACCGCCGGCGTTGTTGCTGGCAAAGCCTCTGGGCGTGAGCGAATCGCCGTGGGTGGTGCCGCGCTGCGCCACGCTGGCAAAGCCCGCGCCGATCTCCACGCCCTTGACGGCATTGAGCCCCATCATGGCGTGGGCGATGTCGGCATCCAGCTTGTCGTACAGCGGCTCGCCCAGGCCGACCGGCACGCCCGTGGCCTGCACGCGGATGCGCGCGCCGCACGAATCGCCCGACTTGCGCAGCGCGTCCATGTAGTCCTCGTACGCGGACACGTCGGCGACCGGCGCGAAGAACGGGTTCTGGGGCACGTGGTCCCAGCTTTCGAACGGAATGGCCAGCTCGCCGATCTGCGTCATGCAGGCGCGAAAGCGAACGCCGTATTTTTCGGACAACCACTTCTTGGCGACCGCGCCGGCCGCCACCGTGGGGGCGGTGAGCCGCGCCGACGAACGCCCGCCACCGCGCGGGTCGCGGATGCCGAACTTGTGCCAGTAGGTGTAGTCGGCGTGGCCAGGGCGAAAGCTCTCGGCGATGTTGGAGTAGTCCTTGCTGCGCTGGTCGGTGTTGCGGATCAGCAGGGCGATGGGCGTGCCGGTGGTCTTGCCTTCGTACACGCCGGAGAGGATCTCGACCGCATCGGCCTCGTTGCGCTGGGTGACGTGGCGGCTGGTACCGGGACGGCGGCGGTCCAGGTCGGCCTGGATGTCCACCTCGGACAGGGGCATGCCGGGGGGGCAGCCGTCGATCACGCAGCCGATGGCCGGGCCGTGGGATTCACCGAAGTTGGTGACTGCGAATAGGGTGCCGAGTGTGTTGCCGCTCATGGGGCGCGATTATCACCGAGCCTTGCGGCCCGGCCCGATCCATCCCACCACGCTCCAAATGCTATTAAAAACATAGCAACCCAGGCAATCGATACCCCGGCATGGGGCCGGTTGGGCTTGAAGGGAGCGATCAGACCGCCGGGCGGGCGTCTTCCTCGGGCCAGTCGCGGATGTAGGCCTTGAGCATCTTGTTCTCGAAGTTCTGGGCATCCACGACGGCCTTGGCGACGTCGTAGAAGCTGATCACGCCCATGAGCATCTTCTTGTCCATCACCGGCATGTAGCGGGCATGGCGATTGAGCATCATGCGGCGCACCTCGTCCATGTCGGTCTCGAGCGTGCAGGTGAGCGGGGCGTCGTCCATGGCCGTGCGCACGAGCAGGTGCCGACCGAACCGCCGTTCTTCACCACGGCCTGGATCACTTCGCGGAAGGTGAGCATGCCCACCAGGTCACCCAGGTCCATGACCACGAGCGAGCCGATGTCCTTTTCGGACATGATTTCAGCGGCCTGGGACAGCGGCTCGTCGGCGTTGACGGTGTAGAGGGTGTTGCCTTTGACGCGAAGGATGTCGCTGACTTTCATGGGGGAGGTCTCCGTGGTGCGCGCCAGGGCGCTGCTGGCTGAATCCTGCGCAATATAGCCCACAATGCGGCGCTTACCCCCCTACAGAGGAGACACGGATGCCCGGTTACTCAGACCCTGGCTTCGACACACTGGCGCTGCACGCGGGCGCCTCGCCCGACCCGGCCACCGGGGCGCGCGCCGTTCCCATCCACCTCACGACGTCGTTCGTGTTCGAGTCGAGCGACCACGCGGCCGCGCTGTTCAACCTGGAACGCCCGGGCCACGTGTACAGCCGCATCAGCAACCCCACCAACGCCGTGCTGGAGCAGCGCGTGGCCGCCCTGGAAGGCGGCGTGGGCGCCATCGCGGTGGCCAGCGGCCAGGCCGCGCTGCACCTGGCGATCTGCACGCTGATGGGCGCGGGCGGCCACATCGTGGCCAGCACCGCGCTGTATGGCGGATCGCAGAACCTGCTGCACTACACGCTGGCACGCTTCGGCATCGAGACCACCTTCGTCGCCCCGGGCGACATCGACGGCTGGCGCGCCGCGGCGCGGCCCAACACCCGCCTGTTCTTCGGCGAGACCGTGGGCAACCCAGGCCTGGACGTGCTGGACATTCCCACGGTGAGCGCCATCGCGCACGAGGCCGGCGTGCCGCTGCTGGTGGACTCCACCCTCACCTCGCCGTGGCTCATGCGGCCCTTCGAGCACGGTGCGGACCTGGTGTACCACTCGGCCACCAAGTTCCTGTCGGGCCACGGGACCGTGATCGGCGGGATCGTGGTGGACGGCGGCAGCTTCGACTGGGAGGGCCCGCGCACCGCGGGGCGCTTCGCCGAACTGACGCAGCCCTACGACGGCTTTCACAACATGGTGTTCACCGAGGAAAGCACCGTGGGCGCCTTCCTGCTGCGCGCACGGCGCGAGGGCCTGCGCGACTTCGGCGCGTGCATGAGCCCGCACACGGCCTGGCTGATCCTGCAGGGCATCGAGACGCTGCCGCTGCGCATGGAGCGCCACATGCGCAATACGCAGAAGGTGGTGGAGTTCCTGGCCAGCCACCCCTTCGTCTCGCGCGTGGGGCACCCGATGCTCGATTCGCACCCCAGCCACGCGCTGGCGCAAAAGCTGCTGCCGCGCGGCGCGGGATCGGTGTTCAGCTTCGACCTGAAGGGCAACCGCGCGCAGGGCAAGAAGTTCATCGAGACGCTGAAGGTCTTCAGCCACCTGGCCAACGTGGGCGACTGCCGCAGCCTGGTGATCCACCCGGCCAGCACCACGCACTTTCGCATGAGCGACGAGGCGCTCGCCCAGGCCGGCATCTCGCAGGGCACGATCCGCCTGTCGATCGGCCTGGAGGACGCGGACGACCTCATCGACGATCTGCAGCGCGCGCTGAAAGCCGCAGAAAAGGCAGGTGCGTGATGCGCATCACCGTCAACGGCCACGGCACCTATTGCTATACCGGCGGCAAGGCGTTCGACGCGGCCAAGCCGACCGTCGTCTTCATCCACGGCGTGCTCAACGACCACAGCGTGTGGGCGCTGCAAAGCCGCTACTTCGCCAACCACGGCTGGAACGTGCTGGCCGTGGACCTGCCGGGCCACTGCCGCAGCGAGGGCGATGCGCCCGAAAGCGTCGAGCAGGCGGCCGGCTTCATCGCCGCGCTGCTGGATGCGGCGGGCGTGGCCCGCGCCGCACTGGTGGGCCACAGTTGGGGATCGCTGATCGCGCTGGAGGCCGCCGCCCGCCTGCAGGACCGCATCACGCACCTGGTGCTGGTGGGCACCGCCTACCCGATGAAGGTGTCCCCCGCCCTCATCGAGTCGGCCCTGAACACGCCCGAGAAGGCGCTGCGCATGGTGAACGTGTTCTCGCGCAGCACGCTGGCCTCGCCCTCGGGCGCGGGCTTCTGGGCCTATGGCGCGGGCATGGCCCTGGGCCGCCGCGTGCTGCGCAGCAACCCGGCCGTGAACGTGTTCCACCGCGGCTTTCTGGCCTGCGACCGCTATGCGGGCGGCGAGGCGGCCATCGCGCAGATCACCTGCCCGGTGCTGTTCGCCCTGGGCGCGCAGGACCAGATGACCAACCCGAAGGCGGCGCAGGGCCTGATCGCGGCGGCGCGCGCGGCCGGCAAGGCGGTGCAGCTGGTGAGCCTGCCGGTCGGCCACCACCAGATGACGGAGGCGCCGGACGCCACGTTGTTCGCGATCCGGGACTTCCTCGCGGCCTAGCGGTTTTACGAACGGCCGGTGGACGTGCCCAGCGTGCGCACGACCCTCAGCACCAGGTTGCGCGCACTGTCTTCCTCCGAGCTGATCACGAGCCAGCGCCCCGCGCCGTCCCGGAGCACCTCGCGCGGCTCTGCGCTGGTCGGCGGGTCCTGAATGGAAGTCGCCACGTTGGTGTCATTGTTGGCCAGTGCACCGTTGCCCGTCAGGCTCGTCCACACCGCACGGAACCGGCGTGCAGCGGTGCCCGCTGCCGCGCCTTCCTCGATGGCGCCGAAGGCCTTCATGCTTTCGTCGCTCTGGACGAAGAAGGATTTGAGGCGATAGTTGGCAGGAAGCACCACGCGCTCGATGCCTTGGTCGCCAAAGGACGTGTCGAGCGCGCCATTGGCACTGAACTTGGCGACGCTGAGCTGGCAGTCGCTGCCCGCGCACGTTCTGGCGGCGACGACAAATCCGCCATCGGGATGGGGCGCGAGTTGGTATTCCTTCAACTCCGCCCCGAAGGATGTCCAGCCACCGGAGGTCTGCGCTTGCGTCCCGCCCGCGTGCACCGCGATGCAAAGCCCGGGGTCGGATCGGGGGTCTGCGTAGATCCGGCCACCCAGTTGGCCTGCGGTGACGATGCTGCCGTTGCGCAGCGCCATCACCGCCGCGCCGCTGGCCTCGCAGGGCGCAGGCGGCTGCGATGCCGTCGGTTGATTGAACGCGGCATCGGGGATTCCGTCCGCAGACAGGCGGCGCAAAGAGCGGCCGAACACTTGCAGGATGGGGCGGTCGTTGGACGTCAGCAGAACGGGTTTCTGATCGGGCTGGATCGCCAGCGCGAGGGTGTTGAGATTGGTGGAGACGAATCCCTCCGCAACGCCCTGGGTGCCGAACGTGCTGTCGACCGCCCCGTTCGCGGTAAGGCCGACCACGGTGTGGTGCCATGTGCCGGGCTCCCCGGACGCCGTCAGGCACCGGGTCTGGTAGGACGGTGAGAAACACGGCTCGTGCGCCTGAACCGCCACCAGGATTCTGCCGTCGGCCTGGAGTCGAACATCGCCGAGCGACTCGTATCCCTTGACGGAAAACCGTGCTTCGCCGTTTTGGCCGAAGCCCCTGTCGACATGTCCGTCGGCGCCCATCCGGACGACAAAGGTCTGCGTGGCGGGCAGCGATCCGAAACCCGAAGGGGCTGCGGGGACCGCGACCCTGCTGCCTGCAATCAGCAGCCTGCCATCCGGCTGCACGCCCACACTGGCGAAGGACGGCGTGCCGAGCGGGAAGGTGGCCACCCCAGCTTCGCCGTACGTGGTGTCGACCTTCAGGGCATCGGACAGAGTGACCGTGGTGGATCCCGATCCGCCGCCACAGGCCGTCAACCCGAATGCCACCAGGCAACTCGCCAGCCAGACGTCGTGTGTCGGTCGTTGAAAAATACGCCCCGTATCGAGTCGATGCATGCCAAACCCCTCCGTTGATTGAAAACCCTTGCCGGACATTCTGCATGGCTGGTCGCTGGGTTTCACTCCGCGGGCTTGCGTTGTGTGGGATGGCGTAACACCCGCCGAAAGATCTGCGATAGATTCCGCCATTCCGAACAACACCCCCGGTACGGAAAAATGGGGAGGGAGGCAACCGATGCGTGAGTTTCTGATGTGGGAAAACGAACCGGTGGCCGTGCCCGCTTTCCGGTCGATCGCGATCGTGGAGGGCACGATCCACGCCCCGACCATCGCCCCGCACCTTCGCAAGCTCTACGCCCAGTTCGAAGCGCGCTTCGGCACGTCGGCGAACGAAACCTCGTACCACTTTCCCGGCTACAAGGGCAAGATCCGCCCGGCGACGCCGCGCATCCTGAACGACGGCCGTGACTATCTCGCCCGGGACGGCGGAACCCCGTATGGCGAGGGCCTGCGCCGCTACGGCCACGCGCTCGCCGACTTCCCGCACCCCGGCTTGCCGTTCTTCGGCATCGAGCAGCGCAGCGACCGTTTCTTTCTGGAGACCGCGATACCGCAAGACTCGCCCCATTGGCACGGCTTCGCGGAGGAAGTCAGCGCGACCTTGATGGAACTGCCCACCATCAGCGGCACGATGGGCATGGGACGATTTCTCCCACCCCACAAAAGCAGCCTCAGGTTCCTGTTGAGCGCCGATCCGGAGCGCCATCGGGCCGCATTCAGCACCGACGCCGACATGGTGGAGCCCGCGCTTCGCAGGGAAGGTTCACCGCATCGGTGGAAGGCGGGAGAAGAAGCCGGTATTGCCGATGTGGGCTGGCGAACGTTCATCGGCCGCGAATACTGGGACCGGATCGAACCCGCCCTGGCTGCGCTGGCCCGCGACCCCGACATCGCGATCGAGCGATCCCCCCACCTTCTCTCGATCACGGCCGGCGATCGCCCGATCTGGGGCGCGCCCGACGAAACCGATGCGTTGCGGCCGTTTCGAACGGTCGCCCGCGCGCTCGAGCCCGTCCGCCAGCCCCTCAGCGCCGCCCGGGCCTTCTGGTTCGGTGGCGGGGCCACCGACGATCATGATGATCGGGTCGCGGCGTACCTCGCCCGTTTGGAGCAGGCGTAGTGTTCCGCCCGCCGCACAGGCGCTTTCATGCTGTGCACTGCCATTCAGAGTGAAAAGCGCTCCATGCCCTAGTACTCATTGCCCTTGCAGCTATTGATTTAATAGCACTTCAGCAATCATCCCCGTGCGGATGCCCCTGCGGGAAAGCCATTGGGCCTACCCGCCCCACCCTGCGCGGCCACGCATCGGCGCCTCCATTGGGCGGTTACACGCCCCAGCCCGCGAGCGTGTCGGTCACGCCAGCAGCCGGCACAGTTCGGTGAGATCGGGCACCGTGCCGTGCGGCTCGCCGTCGTGCGGCCAGGCCGCCTCGGCGCGGTTGATCCACACCGCCTGCATGCCCGCGCCCAGGGCACCGTGCGCGTCCAGCGTGGCATCGTCGCCCACGTGCAGCACGCTGGCGGCCGGCACGCCCAGGGCCTCGGCCGCCGCATGGAAGATGCGCGGATCGGGCTTGGCGATGCCGAACTCGCGTGCGCTGATGCGGGCCTGGAAATAGGCGCCGATGCCGATCAAGTCCAGGTTGGCATTGCCGTTGGACAGGGCCGCCAGGGGATAGCGCACGGCCAGGAATTCCAGCGCCGCGATGGCGTCGTCGTACAGCTGCACGCGCTGGCGCTCCGCGAAGAAGGCATCGAAGGCGCCGTCGGTCAGCGCGGTGTCGTCGCCTGCCTGCCGCAGCGCGGCACGGATGCTCTCGCGGCGCAGGGCGCTCAGGTCGTGGGACAGCTGCGGATGCGCCTGCACGACCTGGCTGCGCAATACGGCGGCGGCTTCGGGGTCGCCCAGGAGCGCGGCGGTGGCGGGCGCCCGGTCCTGCAGCCAGGCGCACAGGACGGCCTGTGCGCGGGCGATGGTGGGCCAGATGGGCCAGAGCGTGTCGTCCAGGTCGAGGGTGACGGCACGGATGCGTTGGGTGTCGAGCATGCGGGGAGGATAGCGCAGGGGTTTCGTGCGCGGCCCGCCAAAAGGGTGCGTGGCCTTTGCCACAATGCGGGCATGCCCTCCCCCACCTCCGCGCCCTCGTCGCCGGCCCCCCTGTCCGGCGCCCTGCCCCCCCTCCCCCCTGCCGCCGCGCAATCCG
>NZ_BAAJYS010000178.1:0-7634 GCF_057543315.1 Acidovorax sp. KPB24-07 | reverse complement strand
AGGAGGCTTCTGCTTCTCGGGGGCCTGTCGGCGTCCAGGGCTAGCAGTTGGGTGCCGGTGGAGGTGCAAACCTCCACCCAGGCTTGGCCGGTCGAGGATGCCAGCCAGTTGGTCAGCGACGGCGCGAGCACACCCCACAGGACGGCGACGATGGCGATCCAGAGTATGGAGATACGGGCTCGGCGCAGAGTCATTCAGCAACGGCTACAGCTGGTACTGAGCATGTGGGGGGCAAAAAGTTCGGTAAGAACTTGCCCGCACATCAGGTGGTAATTTCTCAAATTTCAGAAAACTTTGGAATTATAGAAAAAACCAAGAGGGCTGTCACCTATGTTCGTGTTCAAAAAATCTCCATGCGCGGTTATGGGCTGTCCAGATCGTGCTCCGCAAGCAGCTTCTTGAGCCGGCCGTTCTACAAGTGCAGCGCTTTGATGCGCTTGACGTCAGCGACTTCCGACTGCCCGAAGTGCTTGCGCCAGGCGTAGATCGTGGGTCCGCTGACCTCGGGCTTCTTGGCGGCCTCGGCCACCGTGGTGCGTTCCGCTTCGCGCAGGATCGCCAGCATCTGCTCTTCCGTGAGTCGACTCTTCTCATGGGCTCAACGGGGGATGGAGTCGTCTTCTCTGGAAATCAGTGTCTCGGAGATACCGGGCAGGTCACTGCTCCTTCGGAGCTGGCAATAGTGAAGCAGTCTTCGGGCTGCAAATGACAGTAGTGATGGGACGGGGAGCGGGGGGGGCATCCGTGGACCGCATGGGGTGGCAGATGTTGAACTTCGCTTTTGAATCCGCCCAGCTATTTACGCCTAACAAGAGTTGCGTTGGGGTTGTGTTTCGATGGCCGAAAAACACCGATCTTCGTCCTATGCGACACCATCTGGTCGATGCTACCTTCACGCTCTTATGAGCAAAAGGGACACACATGAATGAAGTTGCTATGACTCGGCGCACGGCGATTGCCTCCGTGGGCACAGCGATTGGCAGCCTTTTGCTCGCCGGCAATGGAGCCGATGCCCAGGAGGTCTCAAAGAGAGTGTTTGCGTTTGACGCTTCCAACAACCGAAACCTGGAAAAAATCGAAACCTATCAACCGCGTTTCGGGCGTACCAAGCCACTGGTCGCTGTTGTCGCTCTCAATGAGGGCACCGTAATTAGCGATTTTTGCATTCCATTCGGCGTGATGGCGCGGTCGCAGGTGGCCGAGGTAGTGTCAGTTTCCGTCAAGCCTGGTCCAGTGAAGATGCACCCACTTACCTTTGATCTCGATTCGACGGTCGACGATTTTGATCAGCGTTACCCGAAGGGAGCCGACTATCTTTTCGTGCCAGCGGTCGAAAACTTCAACGACTCTAAGCTTGTGAATTGGGTGCGGGAGCAGGGCGACAAAGGATGTACTGTAATCAGTATTTGCTATGGCGCTTTGGTCGTTGCAAAAGCCGGTCTTTTCGATGGCCGTAGGGCAACCTCGCATTACAGCAATGAAGAGATGCGAGCGAGGCTCTTCCCGAAAGTGAAATGGCAGAAAAATATCCGTTATGTTGCCGACGGCAAGGTAGTTTCCAGCGCTGGCGTCACCGCTTCAATGCCGACCTCCATCGCTCTCGTCGAAGCAATTGCTGGCCACGCAAAGGCCGCCCAGGTCGCCTCTGCTGTCGGCATCAACGGTTGGAACTCGAAACACAACAGCGATGCGTTTCAGGTCGATCCAGGCAATGCGACCATGCCAAACCGCGATACGAAGCCGCAAATCACACTCGGCATTCCAGTCAAGAAGGGGGATGATGAGATTGCGCTTGCACTGACTGCGGAAGCCTACACCACCAACGGCGTTACTACGGCCCTCTCCACTGCGGCGAGCAGTGCGCCAGTGCACCTGGCCCATGGCTTGGTCTTACTGCCCGACGTTGTTGCTGGCAGTTCCAAGGCGGTAGACCGCATTTTGGCGCCGCTCACTGGAAATCAGGCAATGCGCGCGCTGGATATCGCTCTGATCGATATCTCAAAGACATATGGCCGCCATGCGGCGCGGAATGTAACGTTGTTTATGGAATATCCTCACTTAGTAAATTGATCGCAGATCTGCAATATTTTATGAGTGGCAATATCTATTAAGCTCGCCGATGACCCGACAAGTGGCATTTCTAGTATCACCTGGCTTCAATTTACTCGATTTGAGCGGGCCACTGGAGGTATTCAATTGGGCGGAGCAGCACAATCCAGGCACTTATCAGCTGACAGTCATGTCAATGAATGGAGGTATGGTAGATAGCTCTACCACACTGGCCGTTAATACTGCTCCTTTGGCGCTGCAGCCGCTCGACACGCTGCTTGTTGTTGGCGGGAACATACTTGAAGAGTCGTTTCCCCCAGACATGATCGACTTCGTACGCAAGGCATCTGCGCTCGCTCGGCGAACGACAAGTATCTGCACGGGTGCGTTTATCTTAGCGGCTGCGGGAATTCTTGATGGAGTGAGGGCCACAACTCACTGGATGCACGCCGCGAAACTCCAAGCCAAGCACCCCTCCGTGTATGTTGACGCCGACCGGATCTTCATTAAGGATGACAATGTCTGGACCTCCGCAGGTATCACTGCAGGTATCGACATGGCTTTGGCCCTGGTAGAAGAGGACGTAGGGCGAGAGGCGGCGTTAGCAATTGCCCGAATGCTAGTGGTCTATCACCGACGCGCTGGTGGCCAACAGCAGCACTCTTCGCTTCTTGACCTCGATCCGGACTCGGACCGGATACGTTTGGTGCTCGCATACGCCCGGACACATCTTGCCGACCCTTTACCTGTCGAGCGGCTGGCTGAAGTGGCCAACCTGAGCGTCCGGCAGTTCGGGCGTGCATTTCAGGCGACGACCGGAATAACGCCCGCCAAAGCCATAGAGCGAATGAGAGCCGAAGTCGCCCGCCCTCGAGTTGAGGCAGGGCGAGAGTCGCTGGAGAAGGTCGCCCAATCAGTAGGTTTTAGCGATGCTGGTCGGATGCGTCAGAGCTTCATTCGAATTTTTGGGCAACCTCCTCAGGCCGTTCGGCGCCTGTCCCGATCGAGCGATAAAAACCATTAATTGGAGCCTGCTTTGTGGTTTTTCAGGAGCCATAGGGCGTATGCATTCTTTGAGTAATTCATCAATGCTTGCGCGCTTTATTTCGGCGCAGTTTGCATTAACCATTTCTGTGATCTCCCCCATGATCCAGAATAAGTGGCTGGAATTGGCCTGCTCTTTTAGCCGAGGTGTAAAAATCTTTATTCCGGTCATTTTTTTTAGGACAACACGATGAATTTAAATCTTCGCATAATCATTTCGGCACTGGCCACAGTGGCAGCACTTTTTGGCGTTTCCAGCTTCAGCAGACCAGTCGCTCGCCGCATCCAAAAACTGCATGGCCTGTCATGGTGTAGAAAAAAAACTTGTTGGCCCTGCATTCAAAGATGTGGCCCGTATGTACGCTGGCAAAAAGGACGCCCAGTCACTGATGGCCACAAAGATCATGAAAGGCAGCAGCGGGGTATGGGGCCCGATGCCGATGCCGCCCAATCCGCAGGTTAGCGAAGCAGATGCTAAGAAGTTGGCAGCCTGGGTGTCATCGCTTAAGTAATGTGATCGATAAGATATTTTCTTTCTCGCTTCACTATACCCTTTACCCGTCAAGAATGAACCGCCGCAGTTTACGCTACCCCGGTTGTCCGTGACTTCCTGCAATGAGAGCTAAGCGCATTGTCGACATGTGCAGAGTTCGAATTTCCTGCGATGACCGGCAGATGTCGTAGAAATTTCTGCTTGGCCGCATTATCAAATGCATCCAGTTGGTGAAGAGTTGAGAACAGCCCGCTACACCAAAATTAAAGGAAACACATGAAATACGAATTGAATCTGAACGGTAAGCGGACAACTGTTGAGGCCGAGCCGGGAACACGTCTTCTGTGGGTTTTACGCGAAGAAGCCAAGCTGAGCGGTCCAAAGTTCGGATGTGGGCTCGCCCAGTGTGGGGCGTGCATGGTGCTGTTGGATGGCAGTCGAACATTTTCCTGCCAAGTGCCAATCGAGGCCGCACATCGTCACAAGGTAACGACGGTGGAAGGACTCAATGATTCTGTAGGTGTTGCGCTCAAAAAAGCCTGGGTGGAGGAAAGTGTTCCCCAATGCGGTTACTGCCAGTCCGGACAGCTCGTCAGTGCCGCAGATCTTCTTGCAACCAATCCCCGCCCAACGAGAAGTCAGATCAAAGAACACATGACGACCAACTTGTGCCGCTGTGGCACCTACATTCGCATCGTCAAGGCGATCGAGCGTGTCTCGCAAACCTGAGGCGACTGCGATGCACAACGAAAATATGCCAACCCGCAGAGCAATCCTTGGCGCAGCCGCGGGAATTGGATTTGCCATTTGTCTGCCCGCTTCGGGATCTGGAGCAGTCGCCGCGGCGGCGGCAGAAAGCCTTAAACCTAACGCATGGATTCATATCCGCCCTGATGACACTATCCTAATTTATGCGCCAGCGTCCGAGATTGGTCAAGGGTCCTTGACTGCCTTGCCACTGCTCGTGGCAGAGGACCTAGACGCAGAATGGTCCAAAGTCAGGATAGAGATGTCTCCATCGGACGATGCGTTGTACGGCAACCCAAAGCTTTTTAACCTGATGCTCACGATTGCAAGCTACTCGATCGTGGGTTATTACGACTCACTTCGTATGGCTGGTGCAAGTGCACGGTTGTCCATGGTGATGGCTGCGGCCAAGCTTTGGGATGTGCCAAGCCAAGAGGTTTCGACTCGGCCCAGTGTTTTACTACATCTGAAATCCGGTCGACAAATGACCTATGGGGAGCTAGCCGGTCAAGTTACCGAAATGCCGGTGCCTCCAGAAATCAAGAAAGAAGACCTCAAGCCTATAGCGAGTTTTCGGCTTATCGGCAAAGACGTACTTCGCCGGGACATCCCCTCAAAAGTAGATGGTACGGCTGCATATGCCATAAATACGCAGATCCCGGGCCTTCTCCAGGCGACGATCATTCGTTCGCCGGTGATGGGCGCACGGGTGGAAAAATTTCGAACTACCTCGCGCTTGCCGAAAGGCTTACAGGTGCGCAAGTTAGGGGCAGACTCGGTTGCTATAGTGGGTCGATCAATGTCGGCCGTCTTGGCTGCTCGGGACAAAGTCGAGGTCCTCTGGACAAAAACAGACACCTCGAACTTCTCCGATGGAGAGACACATGAGCGCTACGTCGCCGTGGCGCGAGACAGCAAACAGGTTACGCGAGTCTGGGATAAGAAGGGTGACGTGGCCGCAGCCATGGCCAAGAACCCAAAAACAGTCGAACGCGAGTACTCATCGGATTACTTCTATCACGCTCAAATTGAGCCCCTGAACGCCGTTTGCAGCGTTTCAGCGGACGGGAAGTCTGCAGAAGTTTGGGCGGGAACGCAAGCTCCGGTGTACGCAGTGCAAGCTGTCGCCAGGGCGCTCAATACTGCGCCAGAAAAGATTATTTTGCACCGCAGCTACTCTGGCGGTGCCTTTGGCAGGCGAGGCGCTTATGACCAGGACTATGTCGTGGATGCAGCTCTCTTGTCGCGTGATCTTGGAAAGCCGATCAAGGTCGTCTGGTCGCGAGACGAGGATGTCAAGGTAGGGCGCTTCAAACCCATGACAGCGCAGTTACTCAACGCGGTTATTACCTCGGATGGGAGCATCTCCGCGTGGAAGCACCGTGTGGCTTGTGAAGATCCCCTAGTTACGACGGACCCCCCTCGCTACAAAGCCTCGAATGAGATGCCTTTTATTGCAATGATGGGGAGCAATATACCGAGTTACGGTATTCCGAATCAGCTGATAGAGTTTGCACAACAGCCCATCGTCGTGAGGGTCGCACCAATGCGAGGTGTAGGTGCTCCTGTCAATCGCTTTGCGGTTGAGAGTTTCGTCGATGAGCTGGCTTCAGAGCAGCGAATCGATCCCGTCGAGTTTCGAAGGCGACTTCTAAAAGATTCGCCCCGGGGATTGCATGTTCTGAACCGCGCTGCGGCAATGGGTAACTGGGGTATCGAGACGCCAAGTCGGGCAAAGGGAATCGCTTACTCTGACTATGGGGATGCGTTTATCGCCGTAGTAGTCGAAATATCCTTGGATCGAACTAGCGGCATTATCACAGCGCACAACATGTGGGCCGCTCTGGACGCAGGATTAATTATCCAACCCGACACAACGAAGGCTAGCATCGAAGGCGGCCTTATCTTCGGCGCTAGCATGGCAATTAAAAGAGCGCATTACGTTCAAGAATGGGCGAGCAGAGCAGAGCAATTTTTTCGACTACCCAATTCTCCGGATGGCCGAGGCGCCAGAGATTGACGTGGAACTGATACTGAGCTCGGAACCGCCAGCTGGTGTAGCAGAGTCCTCCCCGATCGTCGTTCCTGCGGCGATTGCCAACGCTTTTGCAACATTGACAGGGCGGCGCATTCGGCAAATTCCTTTGCATCCAGCTCGGGTTATCCAGGCAATGGCATGAAGGCAATTAAGAGCGGCCAACGAAAAGACGAAAACTCCAAACGCACAACGCCATAGGGAAAGCAAAGCAAAGCAAAGTTCCACGAATGTCGATGCTACGCTTCAAGCGGGTACCAATGAACAATGTCGCCAGCTGAGCATATCTTTGCTCTCATCCCCCCGCGGGGCGATACTGCCCGCGCGGTCGTGGATGCCACTTGAGGCACATTGCATGCAACTCTGCCTGCTGGACCCGATGCTGCGCGTGCCGCTCGCATCGACTCCTGATGCGCTTTGACTGTCGATGCGTAGGGGGCATTGATAAAGCGCAAGGAGCCGTGAGATAATTCTTCTCACATTTCAGAAATTTCGAAAAGCCACCTGCTTTGACCCCCCTAGTACAAACCTTCGTCAGCCACTTCGGCGAGATGGGCAGCCGATGGGGGATCAACCGAACGGTGGGTCAGATCTATGCCTTGCTGTTCGTCACGGAGCGGCAACTCAATGCGGACGACATCGGCGAGCAACTGGGCATCTCTCGCTCCAACGTTAGCATCGGCTTGAAGGAGCTCCAGGCCTGGGGCTTGGTGAGACAAAGCAGAACCCCCGGCGACCGGCGCGAGTATTTCTCGTCGCTGGGCAATGTCTGGGAGATCTTCCGTGTCGTGGCGGCAGAACGGCGGCGTCGCGAGGTCGCGCCCACGCTCTCGGTGTTGCGGGAGTCCCTGCTAGGCAAGACGGCGTCTCCGGAGGACGCCTTCGCGCAGCAGCGCATGCGCGAGATGCACGAACTGGTGGATTTGGCCAACAACTGGTTCGACGATTTGCAACGCCTGTCTCCCGAATCCATGGCCCAGTTGATGAAGATGGGTTCCAAGGTGCAGAAACTGCTGTCGGCCAAGGACCGGATGTTTGGCAATTCGACGGGCACCGACGGCTGACATGTCCCACGTGCTTCGGCGCTTTCAGAATCGAATCCTGTGGATCGCGACATTCGCGGTCCTGTTCGGATCTGTCGCGCCATCGCTGACCAACTGGCTGGCATCCTCGACCGGCCAAGCCTGGGTGGAGGTTTGCACCTCCACCGGCACCCAACTGCTAGCCTTGGACGCCGACCAGGCACCCGAGAAGCAGAAGCCTCCT
>NZ_BAAJYS010000177.1:0-7685 GCF_057543315.1 Acidovorax sp. KPB24-07 | reverse complement strand
TGCTGGTGCTGGACGAGCCCACCAGCGCGCTCGACGTCACCATCCAGCAGCAGGTGCTGGCACTGCTGCAGCGCCTGCAGAAGGAGCGCTCGCTCAGCTACCTGCTCATCACGCACGACGTGGCCGTCATCCGCGCGATGGCGCACGACGTGATCGTGATGAAGGACGGCGAGGTGCTGGAGTCGGGCCCGGTGCAGGCGGTGCTGGATGCGCCCCGGCACCCCTACACCCAGAGGCTGGTGTCCGCGGCCGGGCTGGATGGGGAGGGTTGAGCCGATTTGGGGTGTTTTCGGCCCCATGCCGGCGTATTGATTGTCCTGTTTGCTATCAATTAAATAGCAAATCGCAGGCTTGAGGCATTGGGGCGCACCGCGCGTTCGTGCGGTCTGTCTGGGCGCCGTGTGCGGCGATCAGGCGAAGGTATCGACCTGCGTGCCCAGCGTGGTGGAGGCGGCGGGCGGCGTCTTCTTCTGGTCGGCCGACTGCTGCTGCTCCATGGCCTTTTCCATGGCCTTTTGCTGCTGCTCCTGTTGCTGGGCCTGCTGGATGGCTGCGATCTGCTGCTGCACGAGCTGGATCTGGTTCTGCAGTGCCTGCAGCCTCTGCTGCTTGGCTTTGGCGTCGTTGGGGTCGGATGCCTGGCTGGCTTCTGCCGACGCCTGCTTGAGGTCGGCCGTGAGGTCCTTGAGCTGCTTTTGAAGCGCCGCGATGTCACCGCTCGATTGGCCCGAAGAGCGGCTCCCCGAAACGCTGGTGGAGGAGGTGCTGGAGGCGGAGGAGATGGACAGGGACATGAAGGAGGTATCGGCTGATTGGGGACGGAACTGTAGGCCTTGCCGGCGTTTATTCCGTCATTTCTTGTCCGCCGGCACGATGGTGGGCTCCTGGTCGGGCCCGGCATACAGCCGGAAATGCCCCCGCCCCGCGCGCTTGGCCGCGTACATCGCCATGTCGGCGCTGCGCGACAGCTCCTCGAAATTGCGGCCATGCTGCGGAAACAGCGCGATGCCGCCGCTCAGGCCGATCTGCCGGACCTCGCCCTGCAGATCGAACGGCGGTTCGCACGCGGCCATGATCTTTTGCGACACCAGGCAGGCCTGGTCGGCGTTGTCCAGCTTGGGCAGCAGCACGACGAACTCGTCGCCCCCCTGGCGGCACACCGTGTCGGAATGCCGCACGGCGCCCTTGAAGCGGCGGGCGACCTGCACCAGCAGCAGGTCGCCGGCATCGTGGCCGAGGGTGTCGTTCACCTGCTTGAACCCGTCCAGGTCGATGTACATCAGCGCGAGGCTGCGGTCATCCCGCAGGGCGTGCGCGATGGCCTGCTGGGCGCGGTCCTGCAGCAGCACGCGGTTGGGCAGGTCGGTCAGCACGTCGTACTGCGCGAGGTGGGCCATACGGCGCGACATCTCCATGGCCTCGGTCACGTCGCGCAGCACCATCACCGTACCGGTGACGTGCCCGTGCCGGTCGGTGATGGGGCTGACCGATTTCTCGATGTCGATGCGCCGTCCGTCGCGGCACTGGAGCACCACGCCGCGTTTCGAGGGCTGGGCCCGGCCTTCGGCCAGCGCCTTGCGGGTGGGGCTCAAGCCGCTGTCGCTGCCGGCCTCGTGCAGCGGCACGACGTCGTCGATGTCCGATCCCGCGGCATGAAAGGCCTGCCAGCCGGTCATCTTTTCGGCCACCGGGTTGATGTAGGTGACGCAGCCCTCGGCATCGGTGCAGATGACCGCATCGCCAATGGACTGCAGCGTCAGGCGGATCAGCTCCTTTTCCTCGAACAGCAGGTCTTCCATGCGCTTTCGGTCGGTCAGGTCGTCGATCTGCACGAAGATGCCCTGCACCTCGTCGCCTTCCTTGTCCGGGATGTACGACACCAGCGTGTGGCGCACCTCGCCGGAGGGCAGGGGCATGGTCCGCTCGAAGACCTGCTTGTGGCCCTTGAGCGCCTGCCGGATGTGCGTCAACGCGTGTTCGTAGGTTCCCCGGTCGAGCACGTCCAGCAGTTTCACGTTGGGCATGCGCTCGCGCGAGACGCCCAGCCAGTCCATGTACGCCTGGTTGGCGAAGCGGTTGTGCTGGTCCTTGTCCCAGTAGCTCACCATGGAAGGCAGGTTGTCGAGGATGGTGCGCGTGTCGTGCTCGGCCTGCTTGAGCTGGGCCGCGATGGCCTGGCGGCGCTGCAACTCCCGCGCGAAGAGGGCGGACAGGCCCAGGCAGGCCGCCATCAACAGCACCGCGAACGCGCCCAGCACCTTGGCGCTGGCGCGCCACTTGGCCAGGATGGTGTCCGCCGACTGCCCGACGCTCACCGCCAGCGGGTAGTTGCCGATGCGGCGGAAGGTGTGCAGCCGCTCGGTGCGGTCCTGCGGGTCCTGCGCCGTGTAGCTGCCGCTGTCGACCGTCTGCAGCCGGGCCAGCAGGCTGGCGTCGTCCATCGGCTGGCCGACATCCCCTTCGGCGTAGGGAAAGCGCGCGACGGTGGTGCCGTCGCGGGTGCTCCACAGCTCCACGCGGCTCATCGGCCCGACGTCGATGGAGGCGAACAGCTCCTTGAAATAGTTGATTCTCACGGTGCCCACCACGACGCCGCCGAAGCTGCCGTCGCTGCGGAAATACGCGCGGCTGATGGGCAGGCTGTACGAGCCCGAGACCCGGCCGCGGATGGGATGCCCGATGTAGAGCCCCTCGCGCTGGCTGGTCTGGTGCACCTGGAAGTAATCGCGGTCGGCCAGGTTGAGGTTCAGGGGCTCCAGGCTGGTGGAGCGCGTTATCAAGTTGCCCTTGTCATCCAGCACCGCGACCGCGCCCAGGCCGGGCGTGTGCAGGGAGTGGTCGAACAGGAAGGTGTTGCGCATCTGCGGGGTCAGGCTCGGAAGGCCGGGGTCCGACAGGCTCTTGGCCACCCCGACCAGCGAGTAGTCGAAGCCGTTCAGGGTGCGCTGGATGTTCTGCTCGATGGTGCGTGCCAGGCTGCTGTTGGTGTGCAGCGCGTACGACCAGGCGTCGTCGCGGATCGTGAGGATCGCCCGCACGAAGAGCGCACCAATGCCTGCCGACAGCACGAGGGCCAGCAGGACGAGGCGACGGGGCGAAATCTGGGGCATGGCGCATGGCGGCCGGCACGGAGGCCGGCGGGTGCTGCGCTGTTACTTTATCGGGGAATCGGCGGGTTGCGAGAACAAGTCCCAGGTGGCGATGAAGAGCGCTGCGATCACCGGGCCGATCACGAAACCCGTCAGCCCGAACAGGGCCATGCCGCCCAGGGTGGAGATGAGGACGATGTAGTCCGGCATCTTCGTGTCCTTGCCCACCAGCACCGGGCGCAGGGCGTTGTCCACCAGCCCGATCACGCAGACGCAAAAAGCCACCAGCACCGAACCCTGCCAGATGGCGCCGGTCGCGAAGAAATAGATGGCCACCGGGCCCCAGATCAGGCCGGCACCGATGGCGGGCAGCAGCGACAGGAAGGCCATCAGCACGCCCCAGAGGATGGGGCCCTGGATACCGAGGATCCAGAAGATCACCCCGCCCAGCGCACCCTGCACGGCGGCCACCACGATGTTGCCCTTGACGGTGGCGCGGATCACCGTGGTGAACTTGCTGGCCAGCTGACGCTTGTGCTCTTCGTCGAGTGGCACGGCCTGGCGGATGCGGTTGACCAGCGAGCTGCCGTCACGCACCAGGAAGAACAGCAGGTACAGCATGATGCCGAAGCTCACGATGAACTGCAGCGTGTTCTGGCCCACGTCCAGCGCCTTGGTGGCCAGAAACTGGCCGGCCTGCACCGACACGGACGAGAGCTTGGCCTCCACCTCGGCGGCCGAGGTGAGGTTGAAGCGGTCCAGCAGGCCCAGCAGCCAGGAGGGCAGGGCACTCAGCACCTGCTGTACGTAGGCGCCGAAGTTGAGCTGCCCCGATTTCATGCGTTCGTAGATGAGTCCGGCCTCCTGGACCAGCGAAATGCTGATGAAGGTCATGGGCAGGATCACGATCACCAGGCACAGTCCCAGGGTGCACAGGGCCGCCAGGTTGCGCCGCCCGCGCATGCGCCGCAGCAGCCGCCGGTGCAGCGGCGTGAACAGGATCCCCAGGATGACGCCCCAGAAAACCGCTCCGTGGAACGGCCACAGGATGGCGAAGAACGCGACAGTGACCGCGATGAGAAGAAGCAACAGCGTGCGGCTCTGAAGGGTGGGTGAGTTCATAGAGGCGGGGTACGGATAATGACGAAATGTAAGCGACCGCAGTGACACGGCGGCGAAGGAACACGCGCTTACGCCGTGTAGGGCTCGCTCCTGGGCGTTCGGTGGCACAATGGCGCCCGCACCCCCGGCCCTTCCCCAGCCACAGTCGCATCCGCCAATCGGTTCAGCCGTGTCGCGGAAGGTTTTACCCACCAGCTAATGCTTCCCTCAGGGAAGCGGAGGTCAGCGGAATATGAGCGATACGACATCCGTATACCAAGCCTACCAAGGCAACACCTATCTTTTCGGCGGCAATGCGCCCTATGTCGAAGAGATGTACGAGAACTATCTCGTCAACCCCGGCAGCGTGCCCGACACGTGGCGCGAATACTTCGATGCCCTGCAGCACGTGCCTGCCGTCGATGGCTCGAACGCCAAGGACGTGCCCCACCTGCCCGTGGTCAATGCCTTCGCCGAGCGCGCCAAGCAAGGCGGCACGAAGGTCGTCGGTGCCACCGGCGCCGACTCCGAAATGGGCCGCAAGCGCACCGCTGTCCAGCAACTGATCTCGGCCTACCGCAATGTCGGCCAGCGCTGGGCCGATCTGGACCCCCTGAAGCGCACCGAGCGCCCTGAGATTCCTGAACTCGAAGCCTCCTTCTACGGCTTCAGCGATGCCGATCAGGAAACGGTGTTCAACACGAGCAACACCTTCTTCGGCAAGGAAGCCATGCCGCTGCGCGAGCTGATCAACGCGCTGCGCGAAACGTACTGCGGCTCGATCGGGGTCGAATACATGTATGCCACCGACCAGAACCAGAAGCGCTGGTGGCAGGAAAAGCTCGAGACCATCCGCAGCAAGCCCAGCTTCGGTCCCGACAAGAAAAAGCACATCCTGGACCGCCTCACGGCCGCTGAAGGCCTGGAGCGCTTCCTGCACACCAAGTACGTCGGCCAAAAGCGCTTCTCGCTCGAAGGCGGCGAAAGCTTCATCGCCGCCATGGATGAACTCATCCAGGCCGCCGGCACCAAGGGCGTGCAGGAAATCGTGATCGGCATGGCCCACCGCGGCCGTCTGAACGTTTTGGTGAACACGCTGGGCAAGATGCCCAAGGACCTGTTCGCCGAGTTCGACCACACCGCTCCGGAAGACCTGCCGGCAGGCGACGTGAAGTACCACCAGGGCTTCAGCTCCGACGTCAGCACCCCTGGCGGCCCGGTGCACCTGTCGCTGGCCTTCAATCCCTCCCACCTGGAAATCGTGAACCCCGTCGTGGAAGGTTCGGTGCGTGCCCGCATGGACCGCCGCGCCGACCCGCATGGCAAGCAGGTGCTGCCCGTGCTGGTGCACGGCGACGCGGCCTTCGCCGGCCAGGGCGTCATCCAGGAAACGCTGGCGCTGGCCCAGACCCGTGGCTACTCCACGGGCGGCACGGTGCACATCGTGATCAACAACCAGATCGGCTTCACCACCTCCGATCCGCGTGACAGCCGCTCCACGCTGTATTGCACGGACGTGGTCAAGATGATCGAGTCGCCCGTGCTGCACGTGAACGGCGACGATCCCGAAGCGGTCGTGTTCGCCACGCAGCTCGCCCTCGAATTCCGCATGGAGTTCCAGAAGGACGTGGTGGTGGACATCATCTGCTTCCGCAAGCTGGGCCACAACGAGCAGGACACGCCCGCGCTCACCCAGCCGCTGATGTACAAGAAGATCGGCGCGCACCCCGGCACCCGCAAGCTGTACGCCGACAAGCTGGCCACGCAGGGCCTGGGCGAGACCCTGGGCGACGACATGTCCAAGGCCTACCGCGCCGCCATGGATGCGGGCAAGCACACGGTCGATCCGGTACTGACCAACTTCAAGAGCAAGTATGCGGTGGACTGGAGCCCCTTCCTGGGCAAGAAGTGGACCGATGCCGGCGACACCGCCATCCCGCTGGCCGAGTGGAAGCGCCTGTCCGAAAAGATCACCACCATCCCTGAAGGCGTGACGCCGCACCAACTGGTCAAGAAGGTGTACGACGACCGCGCCGCCATGGGCCGTGGCGACATTCCGGTGGACTGGGGCATGGGCGAGCACATGGCCTTCGCCTCGCTGGTGGCCAGCGGCTTCCCCGTGCGCCTGTCGGGCGAGGACTGCGGCCGCGGCACGTTCACCCACCGCCATTCGGTCATCCATGACCAAAAGCGCGAGAAGTGGGACACGGGCACCTACGTGCCGCTGCAGAACGTCAGCGAGAACCAGGCTCCGTTCGTCGTGATCGACTCCATCCTGTCCGAAGAGGCGGTGCTGGGCTTCGAATACGGCTATGCCTCCAACGACCCCAACACGCTCGTGATCTGGGAAGCGCAGTTCGGCGACTTCGCCAACGGTGCGCAGGTCGTGATCGACCAGTTCATCGCCTCCGGCGAAGTGAAGTGGGGCCGCGTGAACGGCATCACGCTGATGCTGCCGCACGGCTACGAAGGCCAGGGCCCCGAGCACAGCTCGGCCCGCCTGGAGCGCTTCATGCAGTTGTCGGCCGACGCCAACATGCAGGTGGTGCAGCCCACCACCGCCAGCCAGATCTTCCACGTGCTGCGCCGCCAGATGGTCCGCCACCTGCGCAAGCCGCTGATCATCATGACGCCGAAGTCGCTGCTGCGTAACAAGGACGCGACCTCGCCGCTGTCCGAGTTCACCAAGGGCAGCTTCCAGACGGTGATCCCGGAGCAGAACGAAGCCATCGAGAAGAAGGCCGAGAAGGTCAAGCGCGTGATCGCCTGCTCGGGCAAGGTCTACTACGACCTGGTCAAGAAGCGCGAAGAGAAGGAAGCCGACGACGTCGTCATCCTGCGCGTGGAACAGCTCTATCCGTTCCCGCACAAGGCCTTCGCCGCCGAGCTGAAGAAGTACCCGAACGCCACCGACATCGTGTGGTGCCAGGACGAGCCGCAGAACCAGGGCGCCTGGTTCTTCGTGCAGCACTACATCCACGAGAACATGCTCGAAGGCCAGAAGCTGGGTTACTCCGGCCGTGCCGCCTCGGCATCGCCCGCGGTGGGCTATTCGCACCTGCACCAGGAGCAGCAAAAGGCCCTGGTGGACGGCGCGTTCGCCAAGCTCAAGGGGTTTGTCCTGACCAAGTAAGGCCGGAAACCCGAACACACAAAAAGCAGAAACAAACCCCGAAAGAATTCCCATGGCTATCGTTGAAGTCAAAGTCCCCCAACTGTCCGAATCCGTGGCGGAAGCCACGATGCTCACGTGGAAGAAGAAGGCCGGCGAGGCTGTCGCCGTCGATGAAATCCTGATCGAAATCGAGACCGACAAGGTCGTGCTCGAAGTGCCTGCTCCCTCGGCCGGCGTGCTGGCGGAAATCGTGCAAGGCGACGGCGCCACCGTGGTGGCCGACCAGCTGATCGCCAAGATCGACACCGAAGGCAAGGCCGGCGCAGCCGCCCCTGCCGCTGCAGCTGCCCCTGCCGCCGCGCCCGCAGCTGCGGCGCCCG
>NZ_BAAJYS010000176.1:0-7770 GCF_057543315.1 Acidovorax sp. KPB24-07 | reverse complement strand
CGCCGCGCGGGCCGCGGCGCTGGAGCTGCTGCCGTTCGCCGTGGCCAGCAACCCGCTGGACATGACGGCTCAGGTGACCGCCGTGCCGCAGGGCGTGCCGCGCACCGTGGCACTGATGCTGGACCAGGCCGGCTACGGCACCGTGTTCGCCTACCTGGCGCATGTGGGCCTGTCGCCACAGCGCTTCGCGGCCACGCAGGCCGAGCTGATCGCGCTCAAGCAGCGCCATCCGCACCGGCTGCTGGTGCTCGTCATGCTCTCGCGGCCCGAGGTGAATGCGGCGCTGGAACAGCACGGCATCGCCGTGTTCGAAGACCCGTCGCGCGCCGTGCAGGCCGTGGCGGCGCTGGCCCACGTGCACAAGCGCCGGAGTACCCTGCACCTGCCGCCCCCGCCGACCGGGCCTTCCGCACCACTGGGGAACGTGGCCACCGAAGACGGCGCCAAGCGTGCGCTGGCGGCCGCGGGCCTGCCCGTGCTGCCCGAGCGGATCTGCCGCAGCGCCACGGAGGCTGCCGAGGCGGCCTCCGCCATGGGCTACCCCGTGGTGGCCAAGATCGTCTCGCCCGACATCGTGCACAAGACCGAAGTGGGCGGCGTGCTGCTGAACCTGCCAGACGCGCAGGCGGTGGCCGAAGGCTTTGCCGCGCTGATGCAGCGCGCGCAATCGGCCCGGCCCGATGCCCGGCTCGATGGCGTGCTGGTGGCGCCCATGCTCAAGGGGGGCGTGGAACTGATCGCCGGCATCCACCGGGACCCGACCTTCGGACCCATGGTGATGTTTGGCTCGGGCGGCACGGCCGTGGAGCTGTTCAAGGACGTGGCCTTCGCGTCGGCACCGCTCACGCCGCAGCGGGCCCGGGCGCTGATGGAGCGCGTGCGCTCCACACAGTTGCTGCGCGGCTGGCGCGGCGGCCCGCAGTACGACGAACAGGCCCTGGCCGACGCGCTGTGCAGGCTGTCGGAATTCGCCTTCTCGCATGCCGATCAGATCGAGAGCATCGACATCAACCCGCTGGTGGTGCGCGTGCAGGGCGCCGCCTGCCTGGATGCCGTGATCGCCGTGCGCGCTCCCGCGCCAGGGGACTCCCATGGCACCCATTGAAGCGCGCCTGACGGCGCTGGAGGCCGGGTGGCAAGCCCTGGCCGACAAGGATGCCATCCGCGAATGCCTGTACCGCTACAGCCGGGGCATCGACCGCTGCGATGCGGAGGCCCTGCGCAGCGCCTACTGGCCCGACGCTACCGACCGCCACGGCCCCTACCAGGGCAGTGCGGAGGGATTCATCGACTGGGCCCTGGACAAGCTGCCGGGGGGCGGCCGGATGGTGCACCTGCTGGGCAATATCGCGATCGAACTGCGGGGCGAGCAGGCCGCGGTCGAAAGCTACTTCCAGGCCTTCCAGACGGGTACCAGCGCCCAGGGGGAGGCCGCCGAGACCTTTCTGTGCGGCCGCTACATCGACCGCTTCGAGCGCCGCGCGGGCCAATGGCGCGTGGCGGCCCGCACCGTGGTCTACGACTGGATCCGCGAGGCGCCCGCCGCCCCGGGCACCGATGCGCAGCGCTTCGGCGTGCGCATGCCTGTGGGCGCGCACAAGCCGGCGGATGCATGGTATGCACTGCTGTCTGGATTACCCGATGGATAATTTCAACGCCTGATTTTCGTTGGGCTTCAATAATGGCCTGGATGAATAATCCGGGCCATTGGCGCTGGATTTTTTGAATTTCCGGATGGGTTTCTTTGATGGTCGGTGAATACCCGTAATCGATCGGTGCATACCCTGCAATTGCTATGTATGTCATTGAAATCAATAGGATTTTTTCTTACCATTTTTTAACCGGGCGACAGGTAATTAATGGTTTTGCTGTGGGTGGCCGGTCATGTGCCAACCCTGGCGGGTGGCGATTCATATTGCTGCGTGAGGAGACATTCGATGTCGGAAATATTCAACAAAACAGCCGGCCGCATTCGCCGGGGCATCCAGGGCACGCCATCACGCGTGCTAGTGGGCGCCATGGCCGCCTGGGCCTGTGGCCAAGCGCCAGCGTGGGCGCAACAGGCGCAGAAAGAAGAACTGCGCCAGATCACCACGCCTGCGGGCGGCATGGCCGCCGCCGCATCCAGCGTGACCCTTTATGGACTGATCGACACCAGCATCGCCTATGCCTCCGGCGCAGGCGGGCGCATCACCAAGCTGGACAGCGGGCACATGAATGGATCACGGTTCGGTTTCCGGGGCTCCGAAGACCTGGGCGGCGGGCTGCGTACCAACTTCTGGCTGGAGGCGGGCATCAACTCCGACACGGGTGGCTCGGGGCAGAACCAGGGCGCAGGTGCCAAGTTCTTCGGCCGGGGTTCCCTGGTCAGCCTCACGGGCGACTTCGGCGAGGTGCGGCTGGGCCGCACGGTGACCACGATCAGCTCCGAGGCGCAGGCCGTGGGCGATGCCTTCGGTTTGGGGGGCGCCGGCAACCTGCAGGGCATCCAGCCGGCCACTGGCCGCGCGAACAACACGGTCTGGTATCAGTCGCCGTCGTTGTCCGGATTCATCGGCAAGTTCTCGTACTCCTTCGGCGAGCGCACCAGTGCCACGGGCGGCACCCAGGCCGCCAACCAGGCCGCCGTCGCGTTGTTCTATTCCGGCCAGGCGCTCAGCGGCGCGGTGGCGTACACCACCTTGCGCCATCCCACGGACCTGAGCACGGTGCGCTGGCTCAACTCCAGCCTGGCCTACAACTTCGGCGGCTTCAAGCTGTTCGGCTCGTTCGCGACATTCAAGAACCCCGGCGCCGACCTCAGCCCGGCCGTGCATGCGGCACTCGATGGCAATGTGCAGTTGGCGGGCATTCCGACCGTGGGCTACTACGCCGGGCAGGACGACCGCAGCGCCTCTCTGGGTGTGGCGGTACCGTTCGGGTCCAGCACGGTGCTCGCGCAGGTCGTCAAGGTGGATGACCGCGGCCCGCTGAACCGCGATGCCACGCAGTTCGGCGTGGCTTATCTCTATGCCCTGTCCAAGCGCACCACGCTTTATGCGGACTACGGCAAGGTGAAGAACCGCAACGGCGCAGGCTACGCGCTGACGGGCGCTACGTCGCAGGCCGGCCTCGGCGACAGCGGCAACAGCGATGCCGTGCACGTGGGCGTACGCCACGCTTTCTGAGCCTGCGGCCGCGGGCAGGCCCACCTGGTGGGGACGGGGCCTGACATGATGGCACGCGGAGCAGCAGGAGTCCAAGGGCAACGGCCGCGTTGCAGCGCGGGTCGGCTGCCGGGTACCCAGCTCTGGAAGGCCCGGTTTGCAGGCTCGACGGGCCTGCGCACCGGGCTCGCAGGCGTTTCAGCCGGCGGCGGGCCGGCCCCAGCCGCCCATGGGCAGCGAGCCCATGAGCGTGTGCGCCAGGCCACCGTCCACCAGCAATTCGGCGCCATGCACGTAGGCCGCGTCGGGGCCCAGCAGGAAGGCGGCCACGCTCGCCATGTCATCGGCTTCGGCCAGCCGGCGCAGGGGCACGCGCGCTTCGCGCAGCGTGCGGGCCTCGGGATCGGTATAGGCTGCCGCCGTGCCCGGCGTGAGCGTCAGCCCGGGCGAGAGCGCGTTCACGCGGATGCCCTCGGGGCCCCACTCGGCGGCCATCTGGCGCATCAGCATGAGCGCGGCGGCTTTGCTGGCGCTGTAGGCGCCCAGCGGCGGCGTGGCATGGCTGCCCGAGATCGAGGTGATGAACAGTACGGTGCCGCGCGTGGTTTTCAGCGCCGGGTAGGCGGCCTGGGCCAGCAACAGCGGCGCGCGTGTGTTGACGGCGAAGACGCGGTCCCACATGGCCGGGTCGTACGTGGCCAGCGGGCCCGGTGCCGCGAAACCCGCGTTGCTGACCACGGCGTCCAGGCCCCCGAAGGCGTTCACGGCCTGCGCGCACAGGCGGGCCGGAAAGGCCGCGTCGGCCAGGTCGCCGCCCAGCACGAGCGCGGTGCCGCCGAGTTGCCGGATCTCGGCCGCCAGGGGCTCCAACTCGGCCAGATGTTGGTCTGCCAGCGCGATGCGGGCGCCGCCGTGGGGCGCCGTGTCCCGCGCCAGACGCAGTGCGATGGCGCGGCCGATGCCCCGCGCGGCTCCGGTGATGACGCAGCGGTTCATGCGGCCTCTGCTGGCGTGGTAACGCCGGGCTGGCCGATGGAAGGGAAAGGAAGGTGTGCCATGGGGTTCAAGGGTTGGAATGAAGGCTTGCGGGAAGGAAAGCGGTCCGCCGCGCGGGCCCGTGCCTGTGTCGCGCGCAGGGCTGCCGGCGGTGGCGGGGGCCCGCACAATGGGCCGGCCATGCCATGCACCCGCCGCGTTGTCTCTGGAGCTTTCCCATGCCCGCCAGTACGGTGAAGTCCGCCACCCGGGTGCTGCAGGTGCTGGAATACTTCGCGCAGGTGCGCACGCCCCTGCCGCTCAAGCGCATCAGCGAGGCGCTGGGCTACCCCCAGTCGAGCACCACGGTGCTGCTCAAGAACCTCATCGCCATGGGCTACCTGCGCTATGACCGCACCGAGCGCCTGTACTTCCCCACGCCGCGCGTCACTTCGCTGGGCGACTGGATCTCGCAGGCGCTGTTCGGGCAGGGCCGCATCTTCGAACTGATGCACGACCTGCACGGCGCCACGGGCGAGACGGTGTCCATCGCCATGCTCAACGACATCTATGTGCAGTACATCCGCGTCATCCAGTCCACGCATGCCATCCGCTTTCACACCGACGAGGGCAGCCTGCGCCCGCTGACCCGCTCGGCGGTGGGCTGGCTGCTGCTCACCGACCGCACCGATGCAGAGGTGGAAAAGCTCGTGCACCGCGCCAACATTGCCGTGCAAGGGCGCGAAGACCGGGTGCCGTTGGAGACCATCGCCCCCGAGGTGGCCGGCGCCCGGCTGCGCAAGGCGCTCTACCTGGAGAACCTGCCGCTGCTGGGTGGCGCCACCATCGGCGTGGTGCTGCCCTGGCGTGTGCAGGGCCGCCTCGTGGTGCTGGGCATGGGCGGCACCATCGAGCGCATGCGGCCCCACCGGGCGCGCTACACCGCGCTCATGCGGCGGCTGGCCCTGCAGCTGGAGCAACCGCAGCCCGAGCCGGGCTGCGCATAGCGCACGCATCGGGCAGGGCGGCGCGGGCGGTCAGCCCGCCACCGCTGCTTCGGCCGGGGCTTCCTGGCCCGTGTGCGGCGCCGGCCGCGCAAGGGTTGGGCGTTGGAAGGTGAAGTTGCGGTAGCCGTCCTGCGCGGCGGCCGCGCAGTGCTCGCGGTACTTGGCGAAGCCTCCGGTGAACAGCGTGAGGCCCTGCGGCTTGTCCTTCACGTTGGCGCCCACGTACCAGGTCTTGGCCTTGAGCAGCAGCGAGCGCTGCGACAGCGTGTAGACCAGGTCCATCCAGCCCTGCTCGGCCTGGGCGGTGGGCTCGATGGTGGCCAGGCCCTGGCGCTGCATGTGCTGCATGGCGGCGGCGATCCAGTCCACGTCGTTCTCGCTGATGCGGATGATGTTGGCCAGCGCGGCGGGGCCGTTGGGGCCGGTGGTCATGAAGAGGTTGGGGAAGCCCTCCATCATCAGGCCCAGGTAGGAGCGCGCGCCGTCCTGCCACTTGCCGTTGACGGTGCGGCCGTCGCGGCCGACCACGTCGAAGGCCAGCATTGCGCCTGTCAGGCCGTCGTAGCCGGTGGCCAGGATGAGCATGTCCAGCTCGACCTCGCCGGACTGCGTGCGAACGCCCTTCTCGGTGATCTCCACGATCGGATCGTGCAGCAGGTCCACCAGGTGCACGTTGGGGCGGTTGTAGGTCTCGTAGTAGCTGGAGTCCAGGCAGGGACGGCGGGCGAAGATGGGGTAGCCGCGCGGCTTGAGCTGCTCGGCCGTCACCGGGTCCTTCACGACCTCCCCGATCTTGCCGCGCACGAATTGCGCTACATGCTCGTTGGCTTCGGCGTTGGTCATCAGGTCGCAGAAGGTGCCGAGCATGGCCAGGCCGCCGCTCTTCCAGGCATCTTCCAGCAGTTGCTGGCGCTGGCGGGGCGTCACGCTGAAAAACGCGCGGGTGGATTGCGGGCGCACGCCGCCCACGGCACTGTTGCGCGCGGACTCACGGATGCCGGCGTAGTGGCGCTTGACCTCAGCCATGTACTCGGGCGTGAGGTCTTCGTTGCGCATGGGCATGGTGAAGCTGGGCGTGCGCTGGAAGACGAACAGCTCGCCGGCCTCCTTGCCCACCTCCTGCACGATCTGGATGCCGGTGGAGCCGGTGCCGATCACGCCCACGCGCAGGCCTTCGAAGCGCACGGGCTCGTGCGGCCACCTGGCCGCGCGCAGCAGGCGGCCCTTGAAGCGCTCCAGGCCGGGGATCTCGGGGTCCTTGGGGATGGAGAGCGGGCCGGTGGCCATGATGCAGTAAGTAGCCTCGTAGACGGCCCCGCGGTCGGTCTTCACCGTCCACAGCTGGCGCTCCTCGCTCCACACGGCGCTGGTCACGCGCGTGTTGAACTGGATGTGCCGGCGCAGGTCGAGCCGATCGGCCACGAAGTTGATGTAGCGCAGCAGCTCGGGCTGGGCCGCGAACTGCTCCGACCAGGTCCACTCCTGCTCGATCTCGGGCGAGAAGGAGAAGCTGTAGTCGATGCTGGGCAGGTCCACGCGCGCGCCGGGGTAGCGGTTCCAGTACCACACGCCGCCCACGTCGCCGCCGGCCTCGAAGCCCTGGATCTTCAGGCCCATTTCCCGGAACTTGTACACGGCGTACATGCCGCCGAAGCCCGCGCCGACGATGGCGACGTCGATGCGCTGGGGCGGGGTGGGAGCGTTGGCGTTCCCGTGCAGGGTTTGCGTTGTCATGTTGTCTCCTCTTGGGGGGCGGCATGGTCCGTGCCGCGGATGGTTTCAGATGGGGTCAGGTCGCCACCGGCGCTGCGCTGGCGCTTGCGGCGTGCGGTCTGTCCTGCGGGAAATGATGCGTTCGCGCCGTGCGCGCATCAAGCAAATGCACGGGTGGGGCCTGCAACATCACATCCATGATTTCCGGGTGCCCGCGCGGCCCGTGCACGCCTGCCTCAGACGGCCAGCGTGCCGCCGTCCACCGGCAGCGTCACGCCATTGACGAAGCTCGCCATGTCCGAGGCCAGGAACACCGCCGGCCCCGCCAGCTCGTGCGGCTGGCCCAGTCGGCCGGCGGGAATGCGCTGCATGAAGCGCGCGAGCCGCTCGGGGTTGGCGCGCGTGGCCTCGGTCATCGGTGTGTCGATCACGCCCGGCGCCAGCGCGTTGACACGGATGCCATCGGGCGCGAGGTCGAGCGCCAGGGTCTGCGTGAACATCTTCACCGCCGCCTTCGAGGGCGAGTAGCCCAGCGCACCGCCCTGCGCGATGAATGCCGCGCCCGAGGCCACATTGATGATGCTGCCGCGCGTGCGCCGCAGCGCGGGCAGCCAGGCGTGCACCGTGTGGAACACGCCGAAGAGGTTCACGTCCATCGTGCGGCGCAGGTTCTCGGCGGCGCGCGGGCTGTCGATGCCTTCGCGGATGATCACCCCCGCGTTGTTGACGAGCGTGTCCACATCGCCGACCGACTGCGCCACCTGCGTGGCGAGGTCATGGCAGGCCTGGGCGTTGGACACGTCGAGCGCCCAGGCCCAGCCCTCGGTGCCGGCGGCGCGCACATCGCGCAGCGTGTCTGCACAGCGATCGGCCTGCAGGTCGGTCACGATGACGCGCGCGCCGGCCTGGGCGAAGGCCACGGCCACCAC
>NZ_BAAJYS010000175.1:0-7773 GCF_057543315.1 Acidovorax sp. KPB24-07 | reverse complement strand
TCGCGCGTGAAGGCGTCGAGCGCGCCCAGCGGCTCGTCCATCAGCATCACGTCCGGGTCGCTGGCCAGCACGCGGGCAATGCCCACGCGCTGCTGCATGCCGCCCGACAGCTCGTCGGGGTAGCTGTCGGCCCAGCATCCCAGGCCCACCTGCTCCAGCGCCAGTGCGGCCTGGCGCTGGCGCTCGGGCCGGGCCACGCCCGCCAGTTCGAGGCCGAACGCGGTGTTGTCCAGCACCGTGAGATGGGGCATGAGCGCGAACGACTGGAACACCATGCTGATGTCCTTGCGGCGCAGCGCGCGCAGTTGCCGGTCGGACAGCGCGTTGATGTCCTGGCCATCCACCAGGATGCGGCCCGCCGTGGGCTCGATCAGCCGGTTGAGCATGCGCAACAGGGTCGACTTGCCCGAGCCCGACAGCCCCATCACGACGAAGATCTCGCCCGCCTCGATGGTGAAGCTGGCGTCGAACACGCCGATGGAATGGCCGGTGCGCGCCAGGATGTCCTGCTTGCTCAGGCCCTGGCTGGCGAGCTCGAGCGCGGCTTGCGGCGCATCGCCGAAAACCTTGAACACATGTTCGATGGTGATTTGTTTGGCCACGGTGTGGGTCCTCCCTCGGTTGGAACGGGTTGAACACGCCCCGGCCGCCCGAAGGCGGGCGGGGCTGCGAAAGCCTGGGCATTCGAGACCCTGATGCGGCAGCCGAACCCGGACGCCCAGGGCGCGCGGGAACAGCGGCGAAAGGGTGGGCACCGAGGTGACCGGGATCGGCCCGAATGGCACGCGAGGCGGTGCGCAAGGGCCTGGGGCGTGCCGGGAGAGGTCGGTCGGAGGACTCCCGGGGATCACGCGGCGCCGAGCCCGACGAACGGGCGGGCGCCTTGGGGCATCAGGGCCGAATGGGTCGGCCATGGGCCAGGGGGGAAGCGGCCGGGCCTGGGGCCGGGCCGCCGTTTTCCTGGCGGGATCCGCTCCGGTGAAAGCGCCGCGTTGCGGGCCGGAAAGAGCGGATTACCTGCATTGCAGGTTGTAAAACACTCCAAAAGTATAGTTATTGGGTGTTTTTGTGTCAAAAGACCCGGGTTTGCTCGATGTGTTAATCGCGGGCGCAGCAGCGGAGCCGGGTGGATACCGGTTTGCTATGTTTTTGGTAGCAATCAGGCCAACAAGTACTAAGGCAAGAGCCCCGAAAGACCCCTGTTTGGGGGCCTTGCCGGGGCTCGGTGGGAGAGGGTGTGGGCGCTCAGTGCTTTTCGTGCGAAACGTTCAGCAATTTGTCAGTGTAGGCAATGGCGATGGCGCTCAGCAGGAACACCACGTGGATGATCGTCTGCCACATCAGCACCTTCTCGTCGTAGTTGGCGGCGTTGATGAAGGTCTTGAGCAGGTGGATGGAGCTGATCCCGATGATCGACAGGCCCAGCTTGACCTTGAGCACCGAGGCGTTCACGTGGCCCAGCCATTCCGGCTGGTCGGGGTGGCTTTGCAGGTTAAGCCGGCTCACGAAGGTCTCGTAGCCGCCCACGATCACCATGATGAGCAGGTTGGAGATCATCACCACGTCGATGAGCGCCAGCACGACCAGCATGATCACCGTCTCGTTCAGCGCCGTGACCTCCACGCCCGGCTTGTAGCCGATGCTGGTGACCAGCGACTGCAGCGCGCCCTGGTGGCCGAACGCGGCCTCGATCAGGTGCCACAGCTCCACGAGGAAGTGCCACACGTACACGCCCTGGGCGGCGATCAGGCCCAGATAGAGCGGCAGTTGCAGCCAGCGGCTGGCGAAGATCAGCGAGGCCAGCGGGGTGAGGGACTTGCTGCCGTTGCGGGAAGCGGGGGGTTGCGGGAGGGCCATGGGAGGGTTTTCTTGAAAATCGCTAGAAATGAAACTCGCGCGATTCTAGAAGCACCGGCCGCTTGCCCTGTGACAGAAACCCGCCGCCTGCACAGGCGTAGCATCGGAGCCTTTGGCGGCCGCCGGCATCCGTCAGTGGCATGTAAGTGCGGCCCCCGAAAGTACCGCCAAATTATGTTGACTCCAGGAGACAAAACCCATGAGTGCGCCCTCGTCCACGATTGAATCCGTGCTGGTGGAAAACCGCGTTTTCCCGCCCTCCGAAGCCCTGCAGAAGGCCGCGCGCATTTCCGGCATGGCCGGCTACGACGCGCTGTGCGCCGAGGCCGAGCAGGATTTCGAAGGCTTCTGGGCCCGCCTGGCGCGCGAGAACCTGCAGTGGGACAAGCCCTTCACGCGCACGCTCGATGCCTCCAAGGCGCCGTTCTACGAATGGTTCGCCGATGGCCAGTTGAACGCCAGCGCCAACTGCCTGGACCGGCACATCGGCACCCCGGTCGAGAACAAGACCGCCATCATTTTCGAGGCCGACGACGGCACCGTCTCCCAGGTCACCTACAAGGAACTGCTGGCCCGCGTGGGGCAGTTCGCCAACGCGCTCAAGGCCAACGGCGTGCAGCAGGGCGACCGCGTGCTCATCTACATGCCCATGACGGTCGAGGGCGTGATCGCCATGCAGGCGTGCGCGCGCATCGGCGCCACGCACAGCGTGGTGTTCGGGGGCTTTTCTGCCAAGGCGCTGCAGGAGCGGATCATCGATGCGGGCGCGGTGGCCGTCATCACCGCCAACTACCAGATGCGCGGCGGCAAGGAGCTGCCGCTCAAGGCCATCGTGGACGAGGCCCTGGCCATGGGCGGCTGCGACACCATCCGCAGCATCCTCGTTTACCAGCGCACGGCCACCGCCTGCGCCATGGTGGCGGGCCGCGACAAGACCTTCGCCGAGGCGCTGCAGGGCCAGAGCAGCGACTGCCCGCCGGTGCCCGTGGGCGCCGAGCACCCGCTGTTCATCCTGTACACCAGCGGCTCCACCGGCAAGCCCAAGGGCGTGCAGCACGCCACCGGCGGCTACCTGCTGTGGGCCAAGCTCACCATGGATTGGACGTTCGACCTGCGCCCGGACGACGTGTTCTGGTGCACGGCCGACATCGGCTGGATCACCGGCCACACCTACGTGGCCTATGGGCCGCTGGCTGCGGGCGCCACGCAGATCATCTTCGAGGGCATTCCCACCTTCCCGAACGCCGGCCGCTTCTGGCAGATGATCGAGCGCCACCGCTGCACGATCTTCTACACCGCGCCCACGGCGATCCGCTCGCTCATCAAGGCGGCCGAGGGCGATGCCGCCGTGCACCCCGCACGCTCCGACCTGTCGAGCCTGCGCATCCTGGGCAGCGTGGGCGAGCCCATCAACCCCGAGGCCTGGATGTGGTACCACAAGAACGTGGGCGGCGAGCGCTGCCCCATCGTGGACACCTTCTGGCAGACCGAGACCGGCGGCCACGTCATCACCCCGCTGCCGGGCGCGACGCCGCTGGTGCCGGGCAGCTGCACCTTGCCGCTGCCGGGCATCGCGGCCGCGATCGTGGACGAGGTGGGCAACGACATCGCCAACGGCACGGGCGGCATCCTGGTCATCAAGAAGCCCTGGCCCAGCATGATCCGCACCATCTGGAACGACCCCGAGCGCTTCAAGAAAAGCTATTTCCCCGAAGAGCTCAAGGGCTACTACCTGGCGGGCGACGGCGCGGTGCGCAGTGCCGATCGCGGCTACTTCCGCATCACGGGCCGCATCGACGACGTGCTGAACGTCTCGGGCCACCGCATGGGCACCATGGAGATCGAATCGGCCCTGGTGTCCAAGACCGATCTGGTCGCCGAGGCCGCCGTGGTGGGCCGGCCCGACGACGTGACGGGCGAGGCGATCTGCGCCTTCGTCGTGCTCAAGCGCTCGCGCCCCACCGGCGACGAGGCCAAGGCCATCGCCAAGGAACTGCGCGACTGGGTCGCCAAGGAGATCGGCCCCATCGCCAAGCCCAAGGACATCCGCTTCGGCGACAACCTGCCCAAGACCCGCAGCGGCAAGATCATGCGCCGCCTGCTGCGTTCCATCGCCAAGGGCGAGCAGATCACGCAGGACACGAGCACCTTGGAAAACCCTGCGATCCTGGATCAATTGGCTGAAACCAATTGATCCAGGTGGCCGCCGCAAGGCGGCCTGGCGCGAAGCGCTTCGCAGGGTTTGACGGCACTCATATCGCCGCAGGCGATGTGAGTGACGGCAAAATCCCCCCCACCGTCAGTACGGCGCCTCTGTTTTTATGCTTTCAAAACCACCGCATGCTCCCGTCCAGTGGTTTTTCGTTTCCGGCCCGCGCTGTAGGACAGTGCCGGTTTCAATTTCCAGCCAGCGATAACCGCTCCCGCACAGGTTAAAAACGTCCCCCAACCGCGCCTGCCAGGCTGCGGATTTCGACACCTTCCGGGAGATTGACATGAATTTCAGAACCATCGCGCTGCTGCTCATCGTGGCCGCCATGGCCGTGCTGGCCGCGCTCAACTGGACCACGCTGGCCACCCCATCCGTCATCTCGCTGGGGCTGACCTCCTTCGAGGCCCCGCTGGGCCTGCTCATGCTGGGGCTGACCGTGCTGCTGGGCATTTTCTTCATCGCCTACGTGCTGTCGCTGCAGGGCTCGGTGCTGCTGGAGACGCGCCGCCACGCCAAGGAAATGACGGCCCAGCGCGACCTGGCCGACAAGGCCGAAGCCTCCCGCTTCACCGAACTGCGCGCGTTTCTCGAAAACCAGAACCTGCAGTCCCATTCCGCCCTGATCGCGCGCATCGATGCGCTGGAACTGCATCTGGCCCAGCGTGCCCAGGAATCGGACAACACCACGGCGGCCTACGTGGGCCAGCTCGAACACCAGCTGCGCGGCACCCCGCGCGTCGATTCCCGCATCGACCCGATCTGATGTGGTGATGCGTCGGCGGCACAGCTTGCCTGCCGACCCTCCAAAACGAACGCCGCGCTGCACGGGTTCCCGTGCAGCGCGCGTTTGCGTTGGCGTTGATCGGCAGCGCGATGGATGGATTTACTTCAGCGACAGCACCCAGGCGGCCAGCTTCTTGGCGTCGGCATCGTTCACCTGGGCATTCGCCGGCATGGGCACCGGGCCCCACACGCCGGATCCGCCCTTCATGATCTTGGCGGCCAGCTTGTCCACCGCATCCTTTTGGCCGGCGTATTTGGCGGCCACATCCTTGTACGACGGGCCCACCAGCTTCTTGTCCACCGCATGGCAGGCCATGCAGTTTTTCGAGGTGGCGAGGGCCTGGTCGGCCAGGGCCGGCACGGCCACCGACAGGGCCATCGCGAGGGTGATCAGGGTGCGCTTCATCGGGGGTTTCCTGTGGGTTGTGGGTTAGTATCCGGCTCAATGAAATTGTAGTGGCGGGGGTTGACCCCTGGCACGTAAAGTCCGTACCGCACAGGAGATCACCATGTACGCGCTGGGTCTGGGAGTGCTTCTTGTGCTGCTCAAATACCTCGAGATCGGGCCAGTGGCTCTGTGGTCGTGGTGGTGGGTTCTGTCCCCCTTCGCCGTGGCCTTCGTCTGGTGGGCCTGGGCCGACGCCACCGGCTACACCAAGCGCCGCGCGATGGAACGGATGGACCAGCGCAAGCAGGACCGCATCAACAAGAACAAGGAAGCCCTGGGCATCCAGCCGCGCAACCGCCGCTGAACGCACCGCCCCGATCGGCACCGACCCCTCCAACCAAAAGCCCGCGCGCCTGACCGGCCGCGGGCTTTGTCTTTTGCAATGGCCGGCGCGCGGCCGGCCTGGATCAGTAGGCGTCCAGCACCGCGCCCTTGCTGGCGCTGGCGGCATTGAAGGCGAACTTGGCCTGCACGCCGCGCGTGTAGCGCGGAGCGGGGGGCGTCCAGCCTTCGCGGCGGCGGGCCAGTTCGGCCTCGGGCACGTTCAGTTCGAGCCGCAGCGTGTGCGCGTCGATGGTGATGGAATCGCCTTCGTTCACGAACGCGATGGTGCCGCCCGCCGCCGCTTCCGGTGCCACGTGGCCCACGACCATGCCCCAGGTGCCGCCGGAGAAGCGCCCGTCGGTGATGAGGCCCACGCTTTCGCCCAGGCCCGCGCCGATCAGCGCGCCCGTGGGTGCCAGCATCTCGGGCATGCCAGGCCCGCCCTTGGGGCCCAGGTAGCGCAGCACCATCACGTCGCCCGCCACGATCTTGCCGTCCAGGATGGCCTTCAGGGCCGACTGCTCGTCGTCGAACACGCGCGCCGGGCCGGTGATGACGGGGTTCTTCAGGCCCGTGATCTTGGCGACCGCGCCTTCGGGGCTCAGGTTGCCCTTGAGGATGGCCAGGTGGCCCTGCTCGTACATGGGCCGGTCGATGGGGCGGATCACGTCCTGGTCGGCGCGGGGCGCGTCCGGCACGTCCTTCAGCACCTCGGCGATGGTCTTGCCTTCGATGGTGAGGCAGTCGCCGTGCAGCAGGCCGGCGTTCAGCAGCACCTTCATGACCTGCGGAATGCCGCCGGCCTGGTGCAGGTCCACGGCCAGGTACTTGCCGCTGGGCTTGAGGTCGCACAGCACGGGCGTCTTCTGGCGCACGCGCTCGAAGTCGTCGATGGACCATTCCACGCCGGCCGCGTGCGCGATGGCCAGGAAGTGCAGCACCGCGTTGGTCGAGCCGCCGGTGGCCATGATCACGGCCACGGCGTTTTCGATGGACTTCCTGGTCACGATGTCGCTCGGGCGGATGTCCTTCTTGATCGCCTCGATCAGCACCTTGGCCGATTCCTTGGCCGAGTTCTGCTTCTCGTCGTGCGGGTTGGCCATGGTGCTGGAGTAGGGCAGGCTGATGCCCAGCGCCTCGAACGCGCTGGACATGGTGTTGGCCGTGTACATGCCGCCGCACGAGCCGGTGCCGGGAATGGCGCGCTTTTCGATCTCCTTGAGGTCGAAGTCGCTCAGGTTGCCGGCGGCGTTCTGGCCCACGGCCTCGAACACGCTCACGATGTTCAGGTCCTGGCCCTTGTACTTGCCCGGCAGGATGGTGCCGCCGTACACATAGATGGCCGGCACGTTGGCGCGCAGCATGCCCATCAGGCCGCCGGGCATGTTCTTGTCGCAGCCGCCCACGACGACCACGCCGTCCATCCACTGGCCCTGCACGCAGGTTTCGATGCAGTCGCTGATGACCTCGCGGCTCACCAGGCTGTACTTCATGCCTTCGGTGCCCATGGCCATGCCGTCGCTGATGGTCGGGGTGCCGAACACCTGGGCGTTGCCGCCGGCTTCCTCAATGCCCTGGATGGCCGCATCGGCCAGCTTCTGCAGGCCCGAGTTGCACGGCGTGATCGTGCTGTGCCCGTTGGCCACGCCCACCATGGGCTTCTTGAAGTCGCCTTCTTCGTAGCCCATCGCGTAGTACATCGAGCGGTTGGGCGCGCGCGACTTGCCTTCGGTGATGTTGGCGCTGCGGCGGTTGATCTGCAGGGGTTTGTTTTCCATGGGGGCGTCCTTCGTGGGAGGAAATTTCGTGTCGCCGGGCCGGCCTCGGGTGGGCGGGCGGCTTTTGGGGCAGCGCGGAGTATGCGCTGTTTGATTGATTGGTTCCAATCCGTTTTCAAGGGGTCATTGATATGCTTGGCATATGAATGACGCATCGATCGAGCTGCGCGTGTGGCGCCAGTTCCTGGCCGTGGCGGAAGAGCTGCACTTCGGCCGCGCCGCCCAGCGCCTGCACATGACCCAGCCCCCGCTCACCCAGGCGATCGCTCAGCTGGAGCGCACGCTGGGCCTGCTGCTGTTCGACCGAACGCGCCGCCGCGTCGCGCTCACGCCGGCCGGCGAGGCGCTGCTGCCCGACGTGCGCGAGGTGC
>NZ_BAAJYS010000174.1:0-7904 GCF_057543315.1 Acidovorax sp. KPB24-07 | reverse complement strand
CCCCCACTGCCCCCACTGCCGCCCGGCCGGGCACCGGCTCACTGAGCCAGCGCCTGCTGACTGTCTTTCTCGCCGTCCTGGCGCTGAGCCTGGTGGGCTCGGCCATCGGCATCTGGTCGCTGCACCACATCGGCCGCGCCACGGACGCCATGGTGCAGCGCAGCGTCGCGACCGAGCGCCTGGTGGCCGATGCGTACCGGCTGCAGGCCATCAACGCCGAGCGCTACAAGGCCGTGGCACTGAGTTCCGAACCCGAGGTGGGCGAGATCCTCGGCGCCGACATCGCACGCACCCAGCAGCAGTACGACGCGCTGGTCGCCCAACTGGCCCGGCGGCTCGAAGGCACCGAGGACATGCAGCAGGTGGCGCAGGTGCGCACCATGGGCGCCACCTTCCTGGCCGCGCGGACGGAGCTGGTGGCCGCGCGCGATTCGGGCCTCACCGAGCGCATCCGCAAGGTCTACGGTGAACGCTTCCTGCCCTCGGCCACGGCGCTGCTCCAGGCGCTCGAAGCGCTCTCGCAGTCGCAGCGGCAGGACATCGACGAAGCGGCGGCGCAGGTCGCGCGCCTGAGCGGCATGGCGCGCTGGGCGCTGGTGGCCTTCGGCGCGCTGTCGCTGGCCCTGGGCACCCTGCTGGCGCTGTGGCTGGTGCGCAGCATCACCCGCCCGATCGCCATCGCCAGCGCCACGGCGGACCGCGTGGCCGGGCTGGACCTGCGCCAGGACATCGCCGGCCACGAACGCGACGAGACCGGCCGCATGCTCACCTCGCTGTCGGTGATGCAGGGCGCGCTGCGCAGCCTGGTGCACCGCGTGCAGACCCTGGGGCAGAGCATCAGCGCCGCCTCGACCGACATCGCGGGCGGCAACGCCGACCTGTCCAACCGCACCGAGGAGGCCGCCGCGCGGCTGCAGGAAACCGCGGCCTCGCTGGAGCAGGTCACCCGCCGCGTGGCGGATGCGGCGGCGTCCGCCGAGCGCACGGAAGCCCTGGCCTCGCAGGCCGCCAGCGTGGCGCAGGAAGGCAGCGGCGTGGTCACGCAGGTCGTGGACACCATGGACCGCATCGCCACGGGCTCGCGCCGCATCGCCGACATCACCGGCGTGATCGACTCCATCGCCTTCCAGACGAACATCCTGGCACTGAACGCCGCCGTGGAGGCCGCACGCGCCGGCGACCAGGGCCGGGGATTCGCCGTGGTGGCGTCCGAAGTGCGCAGCCTGGCCAACCGCTCGGCCGAGGCCGCCAAGGAGATCAAGGCGCTGATCGCCGAGTCCGTGCAGCAGGTGGCCTCGGGCGCCAGCCTGGCCGGGCACGCCGGCCGCACGATGGAGCGCGTGGTCTCCACCATCCAGCACACGGCGCAGACCATGGGCGAGATCCGCAGCCACACCCGGTCGCAGAACCAGGACATCGCGGCCATCCACGCCGCCATGTCGCGGCTGGACGAGATGACGCAGCAGAACGCGGCGCTGGTGGAGCAATCCGCCGCCGCGGCGGAAAGCCTGCGCGGGCAGGCGCACGACCTGTCGTCGGTGATCAGCCGCTTCGCGCTGCCGCATTCCTCGGCGGCCAGCGAATCGGCGGAACGCCTCTCCGCGCCCGTGCCGGCGCCTTTGCCCGCAACGGTCCCTGCAGTGCGGGCCCTGCGCCTGGGCCACGCCTGAGGTCCGCCAGGGCACGCCGCCGCCTTGCCAGGCGGCGCGCCCTGCGCCCATGAAGGGCGATCAGCCCACCGGCTGGATCGGCACGTACAGCTCGCCGCCCGTGCCGCGGAACTCCACCGCCTTTTCCTGCAGGCCCTTGGCGGCGAACTCGCGCACCTCCTGCGTGATCTTCATCGAGCAGAACTTGGGGCCGCACATCGAGCAGAAGTGGGCGACCTTGGCGCTGTCTTTCGGCAGCGTTTCGTCGTGGTATTCCTGGGCCGTCTCGGGGTCGAGGCCCAGGTTGAACTGGTCCTGCCAGCGGAAATCGAAACGCGCCTGGGAGAGCGCGTCGTCGCGCGCGCGGGCGCCGGGGTGGCCCTTGGCCACGTCGGCGGCGTGCGCGGCGATCTTGTAGGCGATGATGCCCTGCTTGACGTCGTCGCGGTCGGGCAGGCCCAGGTGCTCCTTGGGCGTCACGTAGCACAGCATGGCCGTGCCCATCCAGCCGATCATGGCCGCGCCGATGGCGCTGGCGATGTGGTCGTAGCCCGGGGCGATGTCGATGGTCAGCGGGCCCAGCGTGTAGAACGGCGCTTCGTGGCAGGTCTTGAGCTGCTCGGTCATGTTGGCCTGGATCATGTGCATGGGCACGTGGCCGGGGCCCTCGATCATGGTCTGCACATCGTGCTTCCAGGCGGTCTGGGTGAGTTCGCCCAGCGTGTGCAGTTCGGCGAACTGCGCCTCGTCGTTGGCATCGGACGCGCAGCCGGGCCGCAGGCCATCGCCCAGGCTGAACGACACGTCGTACGCCTTCATGATGTCGCAGATGTCCTCGAAGTGCTCGTACAGGAAGCTCTCCTTGTGGTGCGCCATGCACCACTTGGCCATGATGGAGCCGCCGCGCGAGACGATGCCGGTGCGGCGCTGGGCCGTGAGGTGGATGTAGGCCAGCCGCACGCCCGCGTGGATGGTGAAGTAGTCCACGCCCTGCTCGGCCTGCTCGATGAGCGTGTCGCGGAAGATGGCCCAGGTCAGGTCTTCGGCCACGCCGCCGACCTTCTCCAGCGCCTGGTAGATGGGCACCGTGCCGATCGGCACCGGCGAGTTGCGCACGATCCAGTCCCGCGTGGTGTGGATGGCCTTGCCGGTGGACAAATCCATCACGTTGTCGGCGCCCCAGCGGATGGCCCACACCAGCTTTTCCACTTCTTCCTCGATGCTGGAGGTGACGGCCGAGTTGCCGATGTTGGCGTTGATCTTGACCTTGAAGTTGCGCCCGATCGCCATCGGCTCCACCTCGGGGTGGTTGATGTTGGCGGGAATGATCGCGCGACCGCGGGCCACTTCATCGCGCACGAACTCGGGCGTGATGATCTTCGGGATGCTCGCGCCCATGGGGTTGCCCATCAGCCGCTGCTCGCGGCCCGCATCCTGCATGTACTGCGCCATCCATTCGCGGCGGCCGTTCTCGCGGATGGCCACGTATTCCATCTCGGGCGTGACGATGCCGCGGCGCGCGTAGTGCATCTGCGTCACGTTGGCGCCGCTCTTGGCGCGCAGCGGCTGGCGCTGCAGCGCGGCGGCCTCGGCCCGCAGCTGGGCCAGGCGGGCGGCGTCCTCGCTCTTTTGGCCATCGTCCAGCGCCACGGGCGGACGGCCCTCGTAGTGCTCCACGTCGCCGCGCGCCGTGATCCAGCCGCCGCGCACGCTGGCCAGGCCCTGGCGCACGTCGATCACGGCCTCGGGGTCGGTGTAGGGGCCGGAGGTGTCGTACACGCTGACCTGCTCGCCGTTGGTGAGCGCGATGTCGCGCACCGGCACACGCAGGTCCGCGTGCGTGTGGCCGGGCAGGTAGGCCTTGCGCGATGCGGGAAAGGGCGCGCGGGTGAGCGCGAGCAGTTCGGCGAATTTTTCGCGGGCGAGGGGTTCGGGTGCGTTCATGGGGCAGGTCTCCTGTTTCCGGGGGCGGTGGGGCTGCTCCGGAAATGGACCTGTGCCTGGAACGCAGGCGCAGGGCGCCTGGTGAAGCGGTGCGTGCCACGCGGGTGCGGGCACGGTCACGGGAGGTCGGCTCTTCTTCCGCCGGTATGAACCGGATCAAGTTCGTCGGGTTCGCAAGCCAGCCTGACATTCGTCAGGCCGCCCGCATCTCAGCGCATCAGCACACCCCGGAGCAGGCGCCAGTATAGGCCAGCGCCTTGGCCCACCGCCATCCCGCCCCTGCGCTGCGGTCAGGCGATGCGCCCCAGGATGAGCACGGCGAAGAACACGAAGCCGGCGATCACCGTCCACTTCAGGATGATGAGCCCCCAGCGCTTGTAGCGCGCCTGCCCCGTGCCCACGTAGAACGCGAACGACACCGCTGCCATGAGCAGCAGCAGGGTGGCGATCCAGCGAAAGATCAGCATGCCGCGCGGCCCCGGCGTCGCCCTACCACGCGGCCACCGGCTGCGCGAAGCCGGCGGGCGCCTGGCGCTCGTTGTCGAACGTGGCGATTTCCCAGGCGTCCTCCTGCGCGAGCAGTTCGCGCAGCAGCAGGTTGTTCATCGCGTGGCCCGAGCGGAACGCGCTGTAGGCCGCCAGCAGTGGCTTGCCGACGAGGTACAGGTCGCCGATGGCATCGAGGATCTTGTGCTTCACGAACTCATCGTCGTAGCGCAGGCCGTCGCTGTTGAGCACCTTGTAGTCGTCCATGACGATGGCGTTGTCCAGGCCACCGCCCAGCGCCAGGCCGCTGGCGCGCATCATCTCCACGTCCTTGGTGAAGCCGAACGTGCGCGCGCGCGCGATGTCGCGGGTGTAGTTGCCGGAGCCGAGGTCGAACTCCACGCTCTGTCCGGTGGAATCGACCGCCGGGTGGGCGAAGTCGATCTCGAAGCGCAGCTTGTAGCCGTGGTACGGGTCGAGCCGTGCCCACTTCGTGCTCGGGCCCGTGCCCTCGCGCACCTCGACCGGGCGCGTCACGCGGATGAAGCGCTTGGGCGCCTTCTGCAGCTCCACGCCGGCGCTCTGCAGCAGGAACACGAACGAGGCGGAGGAGCCGTCGAGGATGGGCACCTCTTCGGCCGTGATGTCGATGTACAGGTTGTCCAGCCCCAGGCCCGCGCAGGCCGACATCAGGTGCTCGACCGTGTGCACCTTCGCACCGCCCACGCCGATGGTGGAGGCCATGCGCGTGTCCACAACGGCCATGGCGGTGATGGGAATGTCCACCGGCTCGGGCAGGTCCACCCGGCGGAACACGATGCCCGTGTCGGGCTGGGCGGGGCGCAGCGTCAATTCGACCCGCTGGCCGCTGTGCAGGCCCACGCCGACGGCGCGGGTCAGGGTCTTGATCGTGCGTTGCTGGAGCATCGGTCGATTTTAGAGGGGGAGGCCCCATCATGGGGCATCGCTGCCGCTATGGGCGCAATAGGCCCACGCGCGCAAGAAAAAACCGCCAGCCCCTTGCGGAACATGGCGGTGTTGTGGACAAGAAAGGCCCGCAGGGCCTTGCCCGTCAGTCGGCCTGCTTGCGCAGGAACGCGGGGATTTCCAGGTCGTCCATGCCGCCCGAGGACAGCGCGTCCACGCGGGCGGCCGCCTGCGTGCGGTTGGTACGCCACACGCTGGGCACCGACATGTTGCCGTAGTCTGCCTGCGCGGTGCCGCCACCGACCAGGCCCGCGCCCAGCGTCGCGCCGGCCATGGGCATCTGGTAAGCCACGTTGTCCGTGCCGGTGCGCAGGCCGCCCTGTACCACCGAGATGGGCTGGCGGCGTGCGTTCTGGCGCGACAGGCCGGTGGCCACCACGGTCACGCGGATCTCTTCGCCCAGGCTGTCGTCGTAGGCGGCGCCGTAGATCACGTGCGCGTCCGGCGAGGCGTAGGCGTTGATGGTGCTCATGGCCAGGCGCGACTCGGACAGCTTCAGGCTGCCCTTGGCGGCGGTCACCAGCACCAGCACGCCCTTGGCGCCCGACAGGTCGATGCCTTCCAGCAGCGGGCAGGCCACGGCCTGCTCGGCGGCGATGCGGGCGCGGTCGGGGCCGGCGGCCGTGGCCGTACCCATCATGGCCTTGCCGGGCTCGCCCATCACGGTGCGCACGTCTTCGAAGTCGACGTTGACGTGGCCGTATTCGTTGATGATTTCAGCGATGCCGCCCACGGCGTTCTTGAGCACGTCGTTGGCATGCGCGAAGGCCTCGTCCTGGGTGATGTCGTCGCCCAGCACTTCCAGCAGCTTCTCGTTGAGCACGACGATCAGCGAATCGACGTTGGCTTCCAGCTCGGCCAGGCCGTTGTCGGCATTGGCCATGCGGCGGCCGCCTTCCCAGTCGAAGGGCTTGGTGACCACGCCCACGGTGAGGATGCCCATCTCCTTGGCCACGCGCGCGATCACGGGGGCCGCGCCGGTGCCCGTGCCGCCGCCCATGCCGGCGGTGATGAACAGCATGTGCGCGCCGGTGATGGCGCTGCGGATGTCTTCCACGGCCGCTTCGGCGGCATCGCGGCCCTTGTCGGGCTTGCTGCCCGCGCCCAGGCCGCTGCCGCCCAGCTGGATGGTGCGGTGCGCGGGGCTGCGCGTGAGGGCCTGCGCGTCGGTGTTGGCGCAGACGAACTCCACGCCCTGCACATTGCGCGCGATCATGTGGGCGACGGCATTGCCGCCGCCGCCGCCGACACCGATCACCTTGATCTGGGTGCCCTGATTGAATTCTTCGGCTTCGATCATTTCGATGGTCATGGTGGGTGCTCCTAGTCTTTCACGTGAATTGCATGGGGCCAAAACGGCTGGATGGTTGGAATCGGGTGGGGCGCGGTCCGCGGCACGAAAGGGGGGCCGGTGCCCCGCCATCGTTGCCAGAACAGCGCATCGGGGCCGGCGCGAGCGAGCCAGTGCTGAGGGGACAACATGTCAGAAGTTCCCCACGATGAAATCTTTGAAGCGGCCGAACGCGGTCTTCACCGAGCCGCTCTTTTGCGCCACCTTGAAGCCGCGCAGGCGCGCCAGGCGCGCCTCTTCCAGCAGGCCCATGACGGTGGCGGCGCGCGGCTGGGCGATCATGTCGGCCAGCGCGCTCGAATACTTGGGAATGCCCCGGCGCACGGGCTTCAGAAAGATGTCCTCGCCCAGCTCGACCATGCCAGGCATGATGGCGCTGCCGCCCGTGAGCACGATGCCCGAGGACAGCACCTCTTCATAGCCCGACTCGCGGATGACCTGCTGCACCAGCGAGAAGATCTCCTCCACGCGCGGCTCGATCACGCCGGCCAGCGCCTGCTTGCTGAGCATGCGCGGGCTGCGGTCGCCCAGGCCGGGCACCTCCACCTGCGCCTCGGGATCGGCCAGCAGCTGCTTGGCATAACCGCTTTCGACCTTGATGTCCTCGGCGTCCTTGGTGGGCGTGCGCAGAGCCATGGCGATGTCGCTGGTGATGAGGTCGCCCGCAATCGGGATCACGGCCGTGTGGCGGATCGCGCCGCCGGTGAAGATCGCCACGTCGGTCGTGCCCGCACCGATGTCCACCACCGCCACGCCCAGCTCGCGCTCGTCGTCGGTCAGCACGGCCTGGCTGGAGGCGAGCGGGTTCAGCATGAGCTGCTCCACCTCGAGACCGCAGCGGCGCACGCACTTGATGATGTTCTCGGCCGCGCTCTGCGCGCCGGTCACGATGTGGATCTTGGCCTCCAGGCGGATGCCGCTCATGCCGATGGGCTCCTTCACATCCTGCCCGTCGATCACGAATTCCTGCGGCTCCACCAGCAGCAGGCGCTGGTCGCTGGAGATATTGATGGCCTTGGCCGTCTCCACCACGCGCGCCACGTCGGCCTGGGTGACTTCCTTGTCCTTGACCGCCACCATGCCGCTCGAATTGAGCCCGCGGATGTGGCTGCCGGTGATGCCGGTGTACACGCGCTGGATCTTGCAGTCGGCCATCAGCTCGGCCTCTTTCAGCGCCTGCTGGATGCTCTGCACCGTGGCGTCGATGTTCACCACCACGCCGCGCTTGAGGCCATTGCTGGGTGCGACGCCCAGCCCGGCCAGCTTGAGTTCGCCATTGGGCAGCACCTCGGCCACCACCGCCATCACCTTGGCGGTGCCGATGTCCAGCCCCACGACCACGTCTTTGTATTCTCTTGCCATATTCTGTGTCCTGCCCTCAGTGGTTCTGCCCTGTTGTTCTGGCGGGGCGCGCGCGCTGCGGCGCAGTGCGCGCGGGTGCCCGGGCGGCCGCCTTGGGGGCGTCGCCATTGACCGTGGTCACCCCG
>NZ_BAAJYS010000173.1:0-7912 GCF_057543315.1 Acidovorax sp. KPB24-07 | reverse complement strand
TGGCGCTGCTCGATGCGCTGGCGATCGAGCGCGCGGTGCTCGCCGGCTACGACTGGGGCGGGCGCGCCGCCTGCGTGGTCGCGGCGCTGTGGCCCGAGCGGTGCGCGGGGCTGGTTTCGCTCAACAGCTACAACATACAGGACATCGGCCGGGCCATGGCGCCCGACACGCCGGCCAACGAACAGCGCCTGTGGTACCAGTACTACTTTCACAGCGCACGGGGCGCGGCCGGCCTGGCAAACGACCGGCGGGCCCTCACCCGCCTGCTGTGGCAGTCGTGGTCGCCGACCTGGACGTTCGACGAGGCCACCTTCGAGCGCAGCGCCGCCGCGTTCGACAACCCCGACTTCGTGGACGTGGTGATCCACTCGTACCGCCACCGCTTCGGCCTGGTCACGGGCGATCCGGCGTACGCCGGGATCGAATCGCGCCTGGCGGCGCAGCCGGCCATCCTCGTGCCGGCCATCACCTTCGACGGCGTGGACGACGGGGTTCGCCCGCCGGCCGATGCCTCGGCCCATGCCGCGAAGTTCAGCGGCCTGCGCACGCACCGCTGGGTGCCCGGCGCCGGCCACAACCTGCCGCAGGAGGCGCCCGAAGCCTTTGCCGATGCGGTGCTCGAACTGGTCCGTGCCACGCCTTCTTCTTTACTTCCCACGCCATGACCCATCCCCTCCAGACCCTGTCAGAACACCGCAGCTTCGGCGGCACCCAGCGCTTTTACCAACATGACTCCACCGAGATCGGCCTGCCGATGAAGTTCTCGGTGTACCTGCCGCCGCAGGCCGCCCACGGCCCGGTGCCCGCGGTGCTGTACCTGGCGGGGCTGACGTGCAACGAAGAGACCTTCATGGTCAAGGCCGGCGCGCAACGCCGGGCCTCGGAGCTGGGCCTGGCACTGATCGCGCCCGACACCAGCCCCCGCGGCGCCGCGGTGGAGGCCCTGCCGGACGCCACGGCCCGTTGGGATTTCGGCATCGGCGCGGGCTTTTACCTCGATGCGACCCAAGCGCCCTGGCGCACGCACTGGCGCATGGAAAGCTACTTGGTGCAGGAACTGCTCCCCCTGCTGGGCCGGCACCTGCCGATCGACCTGGACCGCCTGGGCGTCTTCGGCCACTCCATGGGCGGCCATGGCGCGCTGACGCTGGCGCTGCGCCATCCCGGCCGCTTCCGGTCGCTCTCGGCCCTGGCGCCGATCTGCGCGCCCACGCAGTGCCCCTGGGGAGAGCGGGCGTTCACCGGCTATCTGGGCGCGGACCGCACGGCGTGGGGCGAGCATGACGCCACGGTGCTCATGGAAAACCAGCCGCTGGCTCCCTACCCGGCCGGCATCCTGATCGACCAGGGGCTGGGCGACAAATTCCTCGCCGAGCAGCTTTACCCCGAGCGCTTCGAAGCCGCATGCCAGGCCATCGGCCAGCCGCTCACCCTGCGCCGCCACGAGGGGTACGACCACGGGTACTACTTCATCCAGACCTTCATCGAGGACCATCTGGCGCACCACGCCGGGCAGTTGGCATAGGCCGGCGGGCCCACCTACCCGTTTTGTAACGCCACGGGTAAGCCCTTAATTTGCACTTAAGGCTGGCGCTCAAGAATGCGCCATGGCTCACATTCTGCAGCCGCAGTTGCGGCTTATTACAAAGACGAGCAAGGGAGCGTTGGGACATGCGGGGCTGGACCTCCGCAACGCCCTGCATCCGGCTTGGATCATCACCATCATCAGCCTCTGGCTGGCCACGGCCTGCAATGTGCCTTTGTGGCGGGCCCTTCTGCAATTGCCCAATGCCCACAGCCTGCGCGGCTGGGCGTTCCTGATGGCATTCGTCTTGGCAGTGGCCGCCGCCAATGCCGCGGTCATCGGCTTTCTCGCGTGGGGTCGCCTTCTCAAGCCCATGCTGGCCGTGGGTATCTTGCTGGCCGCTCTTGGTTCTTACTTCATGACGGCCTACGGCATCGTGATCGACACCGGCATGATCACCAACGTCCTGCAGACCGATCCGCGCGAGGCGGCCGACCTGCTCGACTGGCGCCTGCCGCTCACGATCGTGGCGCTGGCAGGGCCGCCCCTGTGGTGGCTGGCGCGCACCCGTGTGAAACCGCTCGGCGTTGCCCGGCAGATCGTGTTCCACGGCCTGCTGCTGCTGGGCTCGCTGGCCCTGGCCGCGGGCTTGGTCTTCGCCGTGTTCCAGGATTTTTCCTCCGCCATGCGCAACCACACGCAGCTGCGCTATCTGGTCAACCCCCTGAACAGCATCTATGCCGTGGGCAATGCCGCTGCGCGCCCCCTGCGCCGGGATGCCGGCCCGCTGATGCCGCTGGGGCGCGATGCCAGGCTGGGGGCGTCCTATGCCGGCCAGGGCAAACCGCCGCTGCTGGTGCTGGTGCTGGGCGAGACCGGGCGCAGCGGCAATTTCGGCCTCAACGGCTACGGCCGCCCGACGACGCCCGAGCTGTCCGCGCGCAACGACCTCGCCAGTGCCCGCAACGCCTGGTCCTGCGGCACCAGCACGGCGGCCTCCGTGCCCTGCATGTTCTCCAACCTGGGGCGCACCGCCTACGAGGCTAGCCACATCCGCTCCGAGGGGCTGCTGGACGTGCTGCAGCATGCCGGTCTGGCCGTGCTGTGGGTGGACAACCAGTCCGGCTGCAAGGGCGTGTGCGACCGCGTGGCCGAGGCCAGCACCTCGGCCAAGCCCGACGACCCCCAGTGGTGCGCGGACGGCAAGGAATGCCTGGACGACGTGATGCTCAAGGGCCTGGACGCCCGCATCGCGGCGCTGCCGGCCGATCAGCGGGCCCGCGGGACCGTGGTGGTGCTGCACCAGATGGGCAGCCACGGCCCGGCGTATTTCAAGCGGTCGCTGCCTTCGCAGAAGACCTTCCAGCCCGAATGCCGGACCTCGGCGCTGCAGGAATGCCAGCGCCAGGAAGTGGTGAACGCGTACGACAACAGCATCGTGTCCACCGACCATTTCCTCAATGCCACCATCCAGTGGCTGGCCGCGCAGTCGGGCACCGCGCAGACCGCGATGATGTACGTGGCCGACCACGGCGAGTCGCTGGGCGAGAACAACATCTACCTGCACGGCATGCCCTACGCCATCGCGCCCGATGTGCAAAAGCATGTGCCGTGGATCACCTGGCTGTCGCCCGCCATGCAGTCGCGCACCCGCACGGCCACCGCCTGCCTGCAAAAGGACCTGGGCGAGCGGCGCCTGTCGCACGACAACTACTTTCACTCCATCCTCGGACTGATGGACGTGCAGACCAGCGTTTACGAGGCGTCGAAGGACATGTTCGCCACCTGCCGGAACGCTGCCGCCGCAGGCTGACCCCCCCCGCCGCGCGGCGACAATCGCGCCCATGAACCTGCGGTTTGTCGAAGCCTTCCACTGGGCCGCCTCGCTCAAGAGCATCACGCGGGCGGCCGAAAAGCTGCACATCACGCAGTCCGCCCTGTCCAGCCGCATCGCCGCGCTGGAAGAGGAACTGGGCGTGATCCTGCTGGACCGGCGCGAGCGCCTGTTCCGCCTCACCGCCGCGGGGCAGCGCTTTCAGCTGCTGGCCGTTCGCCTTCTGGAACTGCAGCGGCAGGTGAAGGAAGAACTGGGCACCAGCCCGCACGCGCCGGTGGCGCTGCGCATCGGGGCCATCGAATCGGTCGTGCACAGCTGGCTCACCGGCTGGCTGCAGGAGATGCGCAAGACCCGCCCCGACTTCGAGCTGGAGCTGACCGTGGAAACCTCGCCCGTGCTGGTGGACCAGGTGCGGCGCGGGGCGCAGGACCTGGTGTTCACCTCCCTGCCCGCCACCGACACCGCGGTGCGCACGCGGACCATGCCGCCGCTGGAGCTGGTGTTCGTCGGGCACCGCACCCTGCACTCCGCGGGGCGGTACGACCTGCAGCGGCTGGCGCAGCACGACCTCATCACATTCCAAAAGGGCTCGCACCCGCACCAGAGCCTGCTCCAGCTGTTCCAGGAATCGGGCGTGGCCGTGCCGCGCATGCACGCCATCTCGTCGATTTCAGCCATGCTGCAGCTCGTGGAAGCGGGATTCGGCATCGCGGTGCTGCCGCGCGCCGTCACCCAACGGCTGTCGCACCGCATGCCGCTGCACATCTTGCGGGCCTCGTGCGCGCTCACCGCCCTGCCCATCCACGCCAGCTATCGCGAAGACCCTGGCTCGGGAATCACCGAATCGGTGCTGGAATCGGCCCAGGCGTACGTGACCCAGACCCAGACTGCCCGAAAAAAGCGCACGCCGCGCTGACCGCACCGTCGCAGTGCACGCGCCCCCGGGAAAGCCCGGATGGCATTGGCACACTTTTCGCAATATTGAAAATTCAGTGGTCGCCATCGATTTTTTCGATGACGTGAACGCAAAATTTTGCGTTGGATTCGCCGCCGTGCGGCTTTCAGAATTCGCGGCATTGCCACCACCGCAGGCCCGCATTCCAGGGCTTTCACGACGATGCCATCCCCTGTTCTTTCCCCCGGCGCCGCCGCCGGGCTGACCGCCCGGTCCACCGCCCGAGACGTGCGCGCGGCCGCCCGCGCCGGTCAACTGGCGGACCACACGAGCGGCCTGGCCAGCGACTACGTGCAGGTCAATCTGGCCATCCTGCCCCAGGCGCTGGCCACCGAGTTCCAACGCTACTGCGAGCGCAACCCGCGCGCCTGCCCGGTGCTGGCGGTCAGCGAGCCCGGCTCGCCCGCTCTGCCCGCGCTGGGCGCGGACATCGACATCCGCACCGACCTGCCCCGCTATGCCGTGTGGCGCGACGGCGTGCAGGTGGACACGCCCACCGACCTCTTCCAGCACTGGCGCGACGACCTCGTGACCTTCGCCATCGGCTGCTCGTTCTCGTTCGAGCATGCGCTGCTGGCCGATGGCATTCGCCTGCGGCATGTGGACCAGGGCCGCAACGTGTCCATGTACCGCACCGACCGCGCCACCGAGCCCAGCGGCGCGTTCCGCGGGCCGCTGGTCGTTTCCATGCGCCCCATGGCGGCCGCGGACGCGATCCGCGCCATCCAGATCACCTCGCGCATGCCGCAGGTGCACGGCGCCCCCGTGCACCTGGGCGACCCGGCGCTCATCGGCATCCGCGATCTGTCCCGGCCCGACTACGGAGACGCCGTGGCCGTGCAGCCGCATGAGCTGCCGGTGTTCTGGGCCTGCGGCGTGACGCCCCAGGCCGCCATCGCGGCGGCCCGCCCCGCCTTCTGCATCACCCACGCGCCGGGGCACATGCTGGTCACCGATCTGCTCAACCGCGATCTGGTGACCGCCTGACGCCGCCCTTCCTGTCCCCCCCCTTCCAAGAAAGACTTCGCACCATGTGGCTCCGGCACACCTCCCCCACCGAGCGGCGCACCCTGGCCGCCACCTTCGCAGGCTATGGCGTCGATGGCTTCGACTACATGATCTACACCTTCCTCATCCCCACGCTGCTGGCCGCGTGGAACATGTCCAAGGCGGAAGCCGGCTACATCGCCACCGGCGCGCTGCTCACCTCCGCCATTGGGGGCTGGGCCGCGGGCGTGCTGGCCGACCGCTACGGCCGCGTGCGGGTGCTGCAGTGGACGGTGCTGTGGTTCACGCTGTTCACCTTCCTGAGCGGCTTCACCGAATCGTTCGGCCAGCTGTTCTTCACCCGCGCCATGCAGGGCTTCGGCTTCGGCGGGGAATGGGCGGTGGGCTCGGTGCTGATCGCGGAAACCATCTCGGCCAAGCACCGCGGCAAGGCGGCCGGGCTGGTGCAAAGCAGCTGGGCCGTGGGCTGGGCCGCTTCGGCGCTGGCGTTCTGGGGCGTCTATTCGGTGCTGCCGCCGGAGATCGCCTGGAAGGTGCTGTTCTGGATCGGCATCGTGCCCGCCGTGCTCATCATCTACATCCGCCGCAACATCCAGGAGCCGCCGGTGTACCTGGCGGCCCAGGCCCGTGCCCGCGCCGCCGGCACGCAGGGCAGCTTCCTGCGCATCTTCCACCCCTCGCTGCTGCGCACCACGGTGCTGGCCAGCCTGCTGGCCACCGGCATGCAGGGCGCCTACTACTCGGTCACCACCTGGCTGCCGACGTTCCTCAAGACCGAGCGGCACCTGTCCGTGCTGGGCACCAGCACCTACCTGCTGGTGCTCATCGCCGGCTCGTTCGTGGGCTACCTCACCAGCGCGTGGCTGTCGGACGTGATCGGCCGGCGCCGCTGCTTCATCCTGTTCGCGGCGATGGGCATGGCGCTGGTGCTGGCGTACACACAGATCCCGATCACGGACGGGTGGATGCTGGTGCTGGGCTTTCCGCTGGGGTTCTTTTTGTCAGGCATCTTTTCCGGAATGGGCGCATTTTTGTCAGAACTGTTCCCCAGCGACGTGCGGGGCTCGGGCCAGGGGTTCTGCTACAACTTCGGCCGCGCCATCGGCGCCATCTGCCCGGCGCTGGTCGGCACGCTGAGCAACACGCTGCCGCTGGGCCAGACAATCGGCTGGATCACCGCCATCTGCTACGGGTTGGTGATCGTGGCGGCGCTCGCCCTGCCCGAAACGCTGGGCCGGGAACTGAGCCCCGAGGCCGCGCCCATCCACTGAGCCACCATTGCGCGGTGCGGAAAAGGGCAAAAAGGGAGCCCGTTTTCACCGGGTGGCAGGCCGCGGGGTGCGGATCGAGCACGTAACTTGCATATGTATCCAACCGTTGCGAACACCTGACAGAAAGGGGTAGCCCGACTGCCAGACGAGGGGTGTTCACAGCCATACTGCGACCCATCCCAATGCCTTCCGTACGCCCTCCTGAAAGGACCCCTTCCATGAAAAAACTGACCTTGCGGCAAAAGCTCTGGCTCCCGCTGGTCCTCGCGTTGCTGGGGCTGCTGGCACTGACCTTCGTGAACGCGTGGCAGACCCGGCAGATCCAGTACCAGGCCCGGCAATCGGCCCTCTCCGACATCACCGACATGGCGCTGACCGTGGCCAGCGATTACGAAAAGCAGGCCCAGGCCGGCAAGATGAGCCAGGAGGAAGCCCGCAGCGCCGCCCTGGCGCGCATCGCCTCGCAGCGCTACGGCAAGGACGGCTACGTCACCGTGATCGGCTCCGACTCGATCATGGCGATGCACCCCATCAAGCCCGAGCTGAACGGCAAGAACATGATTGCCTTCAAGGATGCCAAGGGCAACCTGCTCTACGTGAACATCGCCGCCGCCGGCGCGCAGGGTCGCGGGTTCCTCGAATACTGGTGGCCGCGCCCGGGCAGCGACGCCCCCAGCCCCAAGATCGGCTACGTGGTGCGCTTCAAGCCCTGGAACTGGGACCTGGTGGCCGGCGACTACGTCGATGACATCGAACAGGCCTACCGCGCCTCGCTGTACCGCGCGATCGGCTTGCTGGCCCTGCTGGGGTTGGTGATCTCGGCCCTCACCGGGCTGGTGGTGCGCGACATCGAACGCTCCGTGGGTGGCGAGCCGCGCGCCGCCGCCGGCGCCGCGATGCGCATGGCCGACGGCGACCTGCAGGCGGAGATCCCGCTGCGCGCCCGCGACGAACAAAGCCTGATGTACGCCATCGGCTTCATGCGCGACCGGCTCGCCAGCATCCTGCACCGCATCCAGCAGGCCACCAGCACCATCGACCATGCGGCCAGCGAGATCGCCCAGGGCAACGGCGACCTGTCGCGCCGCACCGAGCAGCAGGCCTCTTCGCTGCAGCAGACCGCCTCCAGCATGGAAGAGCTGACCGCCACCGTGCGCCAGAACGCCGACAACGCCCGCCAGGCCGCGCAGTACGTCTCCAGCACCGCCCAGACCGCCGTGCAGGGCGGCCAGGTGGTCAACCAGGTGGTGGAGACCATGCGCTCCATCAGCGCCAGCTCGCGCAAGATCAACGAGATCATCGGCGTGATCGACGGC
>NZ_BAAJYS010000172.1:0-7919 GCF_057543315.1 Acidovorax sp. KPB24-07 | reverse complement strand
CGTGGCGATGCGCGCGAGCGCCGCCTCGACCAGCGCCACGCTGGTGGTGTCGCCCCGGGCCAGGGCCTCGGCCTGTTCGCGGACGGTGGGGTGGCGGGTGGTGGCGAGGGCATTCATCGGGCGATCTCCAGGGCTTGGGTGGCGTAGTGGTGGTGCAGGCTGCGGTTCAGAACGGGGTCGTGCAATTCCAGCTCGAAGGCCTCGCCCCAGCCGAGTTCGCCGATCACCGCATGGGTACCGCAGAACATGGCCGTGTGGGCGGACAGGCCGTCTGCCGCATTCCATTTTTGCATCAGCTCGGCGGGGGGCAGCAGGCGGGCCAGCGCGCCTTCCTGGTACAGCGCGCGCACGCCATCGCGGGTGCGCCAGCAGCGGGTGACCAGCTGGTCCCAGTGGCCCTGCACCTCCGACAGCTTCCACAGGGCGCGGCCCACGGGCTTGGCGCACATCTGCTTGGACACCGTGACGTCGTAGGCCTCGACGGTGCGGTCCGTGTGGTCCGAGCCGATGCCCACGAGCACGCCGTGCGCCTCGCTGGCCAGCAGCACGCATTCCACCTCGCCGCTGGAGTCATGGCCCGGAACCTGCACCGCGCTGCCCGTGTCGAGCAGCTGGCTGGCCACGCGGTAGAAGGTGGGCACCGTGGAGGGCGGCTTGACGCCGATCGCGGCCAGTTCGGCGATGTGGTGGTCCACCGCCGCGCGGTCGCGGCCGGCCCAGCCGGCGATGACGAGGTGGCGGATGTCCAGGGTGACCGGCCTGTGGCCGGCGAGATCGAAGGTGTGCTGGGGCATGGTGGGAGGCGAAAAGGGCGGGGGGATCAAAGTGCGCGGGTGATCGCGCGGCGGAAATCGTCGATGTGGCGCTGCATCGCGGCGGCGGCGGCATCGGGGTCGTGGCGCTCGAGCGCGGCCAGGATGTCCTGGTGCTCGTCGTGGATGCGCACGCTGTGCCCGGCCTCCGAGAGCGTCAGGAACCAAAAGCGCGCCTGCTGTTCGTGCAGCCGGCGCAGCAGGTCGGCCAGGACGGTGTTGCGGGCGGCGGCCGAGATCGCGCTGTGAAAGCGCAGGTCCAGCGCCATCAGCGCAGGCACGTCGTGTGCGGCCAGGAGTGCCGGGGCCTCGCCCAGCAGGTGGCGCATGGCGGCCAGTTCAGCGGGCCGGACCCGCTCGGCCGCCAGGCGCACGCACAGGGTCTCGTTGCAGGCGCGCACCTCGATCATGTCCAGCACCTCGTCCAGCGACAGCGGCGCCACCACGATGCCCTTGCGCGGCAGGATGGTCACGAGTCCTTCCATCTCCAGCCGGTGCAGCGCCTGGTGGATGGGCGTGCGGCCCAGGCCGAGCAGCGTGCCCAGCGCGCCTTCGTTGATCTGCGCGCCGGGCGCCAGCTCGCAGGCAATGATGCGGCGCTTGATGTCGGCGTAGGCCTGCTCGCGCAACTGGGCGCCGCCGCCGGGTGCGGCAGGAAGGGAGGGCTGGGGCAGGACGGGCATCGGGGCGGGTGGGCGGGGTCGGTGAAACCGAATGATATATCAGTGAAATATCACAGAGTCTGCCTGGTCATGGCCGATTCGCGCCGGCATGGCCGCGCCGCCGGGTGGGATGCTCGCAAAGCGCCATGCCGGCGGGCACCAAGGCTTCTAGAATCCGCCCATGATCTCCCGCGAACCCACCATCGAACGCCTGTCCGTCGCCCGCCGCCTGCTCCTGGAGCCTTTCGGCCTCGACGAAACCCATCTGGCGCGCGCGCTCGCCGACATCCGGGCCCATCAGGTGGACGATGCCGACCTGTATTTCCAATACACGCGCAGCGAGGGCTGGAGCCTGGAAGAAGGCATCGTCAAGACCGGTTCGTTCAGCATCGACCAGGGCGTCGGGGTGCGGGCCGTGAGCGGCGAGAAGACGGCTTTCGCCTATTCCGACGACATCTCCGAGGCCTCCCTGCTCGATGCCGCCCGCACCGTCCGGGCGATTTCGGCGGCCTCGCAGGAAAAGCGGGCGAAGATCTCGCTCAAGAAGATCTCCGCCAGCCGCTCGCTCTATCCCGGCACCGATCCCATCGCTTCGCTGGACAGCACGGCCAAGGTGGCGCTGCTGGAAAAGGTGGAGCAGCAGGCCCGCGCCAAGGACCCGCGCGTGGCCCAGGTCATGGCGGGCCTGGCCAGCGAATACGACGTGGTCCTGGTGGCGCGCTCCGACGGCACGCTGGCCGCCGACGTGCGCCCGCTGGTGCGCCTGTCGGTCACCGTGATCGCCGAGCAGGCCGGCCGCCGCGAGGTGGGCTCGGCCGGCGGGGGCGGGCGCTTCGGCCTGGCCTATTTCGACGATGCGCAGATCACCCGGTACGTCGATGAGGCCGTGAACGCCGCCCTCGTCAATCTGGAGTCGCGCCCTGCGCCCGCGGGCGAGATGACCGTGGTGCTCGGCCCCGGGTGGCCAGGCGTGCTGCTGCACGAGGCCGTGGGCCACGGGCTGGAGGGCGATTTCAACCGCAAGGGCTCGAGCGCCTTCAGCGGCCGCATCGGCCAGCGCGTGGCGGCCAAGGGCGTGACGGTGCTGGACGACGGCACCCTGGCCGACCGCCGCGGCTCGCTCAACGTGGATGACGAAGGCCACGCCAGCCAGCGCAACGTGCTCATCGAGGACGGCATCCTCAAGGGCTACATCCAGGATTCGATGAACGCGCGCCTGTCGGGCGTGGCACCCACCGGCAACGGGCGGCGCGAGAGCTACGCGCACATTCCCATGCCGCGCATGACCAACACCTACATGCTGGGCGGCGACAAGGACCCGGCGGAGATCGTCGCGAGCATGAAGCGCGGCCTCTACGCCACCAACTTCGGCGGCGGCCAGGTGGACATCACCAGCGGCAAGTTCGTGTTCTCGGCCAGCGAGGCGTATTGGGTCGAGAACGGCAAGATCCTGTACCCGGTCAAAGGCGCGACCATCGTCGGCAGCGGTCCGGAATCCCTCAAGAAGGTGACCCTCATCGGCAACGACATGGCGCTCGACAGCGGCGTGGGCACCTGCGGCAAGGAAGGCCAGAGCGTGCCGGTCGGCGTGGGCCAGCCCACGCTGCGCATCGATGGCCTGACGGTCGGCGGCACCGCATAAGGCCCCGGGCGGCGGTGGACCTTCCAGGCGTGCACCCACCATGCCTGACCCCTCGTCCAGCCAGCTGCTGAACACCGCACAGTCGTTCGGCGATGTGAGCCGGCTGCTGCGCGAAGGCGTGGCCGACGAGGAGTCCCGCCAGTTCCGCGATGCGCTGACGTCGCTGTCCGCGCTTATCGAAGATGCGGCGCACCTGCGCCGCGCCTGCGCCGATCCCTCCGCCATCTTCTGGAGCCTGGAGCACCTGAAGCGCGCCGCGCGCGAGCACCAGTTCTTTCTCACCGGGCTGGGCTCCGCCTGGCATGCGCTCTACGAACTGGGGGCCTACCAGCAGGCCCTGAAAGACCTGCGCGATGCCATCGAGATCTGGCACCAGGCACTGACCCGCCAAAGCCGCAGCGAGCCGGCCTGCTTCGATGCGTTCGAGCGCCTGGCCTGGCGCACCCTGGGCGAGGCAATGCTGGTCATCGACATGTACGAGCAGGGCGGGGCGATGCTCAGCGAGCCTGCGCCGGAGCCCGCCGCGGCCCGGCGGCGCCCGATGCTGGCGCGCCTGCGCCGCTGGTGGGCTGGGCGCGGGCGATGAAAGCACGGCACCCCGCTTGTGGCAGCGCTGCAACGCGCCGGGGATGTTGCGGCGCAAAAATCGGTGTTACATTGCCACCGATGCAAGTGCGTAGCGCGTTTTATTTTTGGTTTTACTTCTCTGTCCCAGGCGGATGAGAGGTCAGCGCGCAACCACCCGAGCCCCCCTCCTCTAGAAACCGCCGAAGCTGAAAAGCCCGGCGGTTTTTTGTTTTTCCGCTCCCCCTTTTTTTCCGATCCAACCCACGAGGACGCAACCATGACGGCCACTGCCAACCCCACCAGCGATGCCTGGTACCGCGACGTCGAGAAGACCAGCCAGACCGACGACGAACGTATCAAGGACATCACCGTGTTGCCCCCTCCAGAACATCTGATCCGCTTCTTCCCCATCCGGGGAACGGCGGTGGAATCCCTGATCACGCGCACGCGGCGCGGCATCCAGGACATCATGGCGGGCCGGGACGACCGGCTGCTGGTGGTGATCGGCCCCTGCTCCATCCACGACCCGGCCGCCGCGCTGGACTACGCGCGGCGCCTGAAGGCGGTGCGCGAGCAGTACGCCGACACGCTGGAGATCGTGATGCGTGTGTACTTCGAGAAGCCCCGCACCACGGTGGGCTGGAAGGGGCTGATCAACGATCCGTACCTGGACGAGAGCTACCGCATCGACGAAGGCCTGCGCATCGCGCGCCAGCTGCTCATCGACATCAACCGCATGGGCGTGCCGGCCGGCAGCGAGTTCCTGGACGTGATCTCGCCCCAGTACATCGGCGACCTCATCAGCTGGGGCGCCATCGGCGCGCGCACCACCGAAAGCCAGGTGCACCGCGAACTGGCCTCGGGCCTGTCGGCGCCCATCGGCTTCAAGAACGGCACGGACGGCAACATCCGCATCGCCACCGACGCGATCCAGTCCGCCAGCCGCGGCCACCACTTCCTGTCGGTGCACAAGAACGGGCAGGTGGCCATCGTCAACACGCAGGGCAATCCCGACTGCCACGTGATCCTGCGCGGCGGCAAAGCGCCCAACTACGACGCGGCCAGCGTCGCCGCGGCCTGCCAGGACCTGGAGGCCGCCAAGCTGCCCGCCACGCTGATGGTGGATTGCAGCCATGCCAACAGCAGCAAGCAGCACGAAAAGCAGCGCGACGTGGCGCGCGAGATCGGCGCGCAGATCGCGGGCGGCTCGCGCTGCGTGTTCGGCGTGATGATCGAGAGCCACCTGACCGCCGGTGCCCAGAAATTCACGCCGGGCAAGGACCAGCCGGGCGCCCTGGAGTACGGCAAGAGCATCACCGACGCCTGCCTGGGCTGGGACGATTCGCTGTCGGCGCTGGCCGACCTGTCGGCAGCCGTGGCCGCCCGCCGCGCCCGCTGAAAAACCAGGGGCCGGGGCAGCGGCGTGCGATGTAAGCTCGATGGCCCCGCCGCGGGCATCGGCTTGCGTGGCCGCCCTTGGCCCCACCTCAACCAGGAAAACAATCCATGCGCAGAGAAGTCTCGATCACCCTGGCGCCGGGCCAGGAATTCCGTTTCGACCTGGAAGGCTCGCAGCCTTTGAGCAATGAAGACGCCCGCCGCTGGCTGGACGAGGCGTTCATCAGCCTGGAGTGCGAGCCCCTGCGGGCCAGCGGCAAGGTGCTGCTGGCCGACAAGGTGCTCACGGTGGCACAGGCTGCCGGGGCCCCGCTGCTGGCCGACGCGCAATGGGGCCGGCAGTTCGCCGAAGCCGCCAGCGCCGCACTGGCCCGACCGATCGTGCGGGTGGATGTCCCGGCCATGGCCGTGACGTATTGAAGAGGGGCGGAGGGTCGCCTTCTGCGCCATCGGTCGAATCGGCCTCCAGCGCATATTCTTCTAGGGCATATCGCTATTATTTCGATAGCGAATCGATGAGCTTGCCATGGATGCCGCCGAAGCTGCCATTGCTCATGCACACGATGTGATCGCCCGGCCGGGCCGCCTGGGTGATCTGTCCGATCAGCGTGCCGATGTCCGCCGCCGTCCGGGCCTTGTCGCCCAGCGGCGCGAGCACCTGGGCCGCGTCCCAGTCCAGGCCGGCGGTGTGGCAGAACGCCAGGTCGGCCGGCTCCAGCGCCCAGGGCAGCTGCGATTTCATGGTGCCCAGCTTCATGGTGTTGCTGCGCGGCTCGAACGCCGCGAGGATGCGTGCCGCCGGGCCCAAGCTGCGGCGCAGCCCGTCCAGCGTGGTGCGCAGGGCGGTCGGGTGGTGGGCGAAGTCGTCGTACACCGCAATGCCGCGCACGGTGCCGCGCAGTTCCATGCGCCGCTTCACGTTCTGGAACCGCGCCAGCGCACGGCCGGCCTCTGCCGGCGCCACGCCCACGTGGTGGGCGGCGGCGATGGCGGCCAGCGCATTCAACTGGTTGTGCACGCCGGTCAACGCCCATTCCACGCGGGCCACGGTCCGGCCCTGGTGGAGCACATCGAAGGCGTGCGGCTCGCCCTGGGCCGTGAAGTCGCTCACCAGCGCGCCGAAGCTCGCCACCTCGCTCCAGCAGCCGGCATGCAGCACGCGGGCCAGGCTTTCCTCCAGCCCGTTGACCACCACGCGGCCCGAGGGCGGCACGGTGCGCACCAGGTGGTGGAACTGCCGCTCGATGGCCGGCAGGTCGTCGAAGATGTCCGCGTGGTCGAATTCCAGGTTGTTCAGCACCGCGGTGCGGGGGCGGTAGTGCACGAACTTGCTGCGCTTGTCGAAGAACGCGGTGTCGTATTCGTCCGCCTCGATCACGAACACGGGCGCATCGCCCGCCACGCCCGGGCCGGCCACCGGACGGCGCGCGGCGCCCAGCCGGGCCGACACGCCGAAATCCAGCGGCACGCCGCCCACCAGGAAGCCGGGCTGCAGGCCCGCGCATTCCAGAACCCAGGCCAGCATCGACGTGGTGGTCGTCTTGCCGTGGGTGCCCGCCACGGCCAGCACGTGCCGGCCCTGCAGCACGTGCTCGGCAAGCCACTGGGGCCCGCTGGTGTAGGCGGCGCCGGCGTCGAGGATGGCCTCCATCAGGGGGAATTTCGGCGTGCCGTCGGGCAGGCGCGCCCGGCTGACCACGTTGCCGATCACGAACGCATCGGGCTCCAGAGCCATCTGGTCCGCGCCGTAGCCTTCGATCAGTTCGATCCCCAAGGCGCGCAGCTGGTCGCTCATCGGGGGGTACACGCCGGCGTCGCAGCCGGTGACCTTGTGGCCCGCTTCGCGCGCCAGTGCCGCCAAGCCCCCCATGAACGTGCCGCAGATGCCCAGAATGTGAATATGCATGGGCGCAGATTCTAAGGTTCCAGGGCTGCAAGGCCGCCCGCGCAGATCCCTCTTGCCTCGATAGCTACATTTTCAATAGCAAGATCCACAGTGGGGTGCACCATGCCCCTGCCGGATGCGGGCGTTTTCCCGGGCCGCCTTCTTGCATTGAGGCCACAATGGACCCTTCCCCCCACCCGATCGCCGCCATGCCAAACGCCCTCGCCACCGAGATCGCCAACGCCGCGGCCCGCATGGTCGTCGAAGAAGGCCTGGAATGGGGTCCGGCCAAACGCCGGGCCGTTCGCCAACTGGGCCTGCCCAGCCGCACACCGCTGCCCGACAACGATCTGGTCGAGGATGCCGTGCGTGAGTACATCGGCCTGTTCTGTGCCGACACCCAGCCCCAGGAATTGCTCGCGCTGCGGCAGCTGGCGCTGATCTGGATGGAGCGCATGGAGACGTTTCGCCCGCACCTGGGCGGAGCGGTGTGGCATGGCACGGCGACCCGGCTGTCCGACATTTATCTGCAGTTGTTCTGCGACGACTGCAAATCCGCCGAGATCGCGCTGATCGACCACCATGTGGACTACGAGCCGCGCACCGTCACCGGCTTCCATGGCGAGTCGGTCGAGGCGTTGAGCCTCTCCAGCCATTCGCCGGTGCTGGGCGAGATGATCGGCGTGCACCTTTTGATCTATGACCTGGATGACCTGCGCGGCGCATTGCGCCCCGATGCGCGGGGCCGGGCACCGCGCGGAGACATTCGCGCCGTGCGCAAGCTGTTGGAAAGCCCTCCCGAATGAATGTGTCACCGCCCTCCGATACGGGCACCCCTATGTCCCCACCCGACCCCCGCCCGGCCCTCGCGGCCGGGTCCGATGCTGCGCCCCAGGCTTCGCGTCGCAGGCTGATGGCGTATGCCGGCGTGGCCGCCGCCGCCGGGCTGGGCG
>NZ_BAAJYS010000171.1:0-7965 GCF_057543315.1 Acidovorax sp. KPB24-07 | reverse complement strand
CCAGGCATTCGCCGGCGGCATCGGCCAGCCGGCCAGCCAGCGCGTCATCGCACGGCAGCCGGGTGCGGCCGTAGCCGGGCAGCTCCCAGCGGGGGAACAGGGGCGAGGCGTCCATGTCGTGCTGCAGAAAGTCGTGCGCCACGACGACGTCGCCCACCTGCACGTCCGCGCCCAGGCCGCCGGCCACACCGGTGAACACCACGCGTGCCGCGCCGAAGCGCTCGATCAGCGCGGTGGCGGTGGTGGCTGCCGCGACCTTGCCGATGCCCGAGAGCGCCAGCACGACCTCGCACCCGTGCAGGCTGCCGCTCCAGAACGTGCGGCCGGCATGCAGGGTGCGGCGCCCCCGGGAGAGCGCGTCGATGAGGCCCTGCTGCTCTTCGGCCAGGGCGCTGAGGATGGCGGTCGTCACGGCCGCAACGCCCCCCAGCGGTTGCGCCCGCGCGGGGTGGCCCGGAGCCAGGACGGGACGGGCCGCACTAGCGCTTGTCGCGCAGCTCGCGGCGCAGGATCTTGCCCACCGGGGTCTTGGGCAGCGATTCGCGGAACTCGATCACGCGGGGCTGCTTGTAGCCGGTGAGGTTGGCCTTGCAGAACTCGCGCACCTGCGCCTCGGTGAGGTCGGTGCCGCGCTTGACGATGACCAGCTTGACGGCTTCGCCCGTCTTCTCGTCGGGCACGCCCACCACCGCGCATTCGAGCACGCCGGGCAGCGTGGCCACCACGTCCTCGACCTCGTTGGGGTAGACGTTGAAGCCGCTCACCAGCACCATGTCCTTCTTGCGGTCCACGATCTTGAAGTAGCCGCGCTCATCGATCACGCCGATGTCGCCGGACTTGAAGTAGCCGTCGTCCGTCATGACCTTGGCGGTCTCGTCGGGCCGCTGCCAGTAGCCGGCCATGACCTGCGGGCCCTTGATGGCGATCTCGCCGCGCGCGCCTGGCTCGGTCACGTCGCGGCCATCGTCGTCGATGAGCTTCATGTAGGTGCTGGAGATCGGCACGCCGATGGTGCCGGTGAACGCCTTTTCCGTGGCCGGATTGCAGGCGACCGTGGGGCTGGTCTCCGACAGGCCGTAGCCTTCGCAGATGGGGCAACCGGTCTTTTCCAGCCAGAGCTTGGCCACCGCGCCCTGCACGGCCATGCCGCCGCCCACCGACACCTTGAGGTTCTTCCAGTTCACGGTGTTGAAGTCGGGGTGGTGGGCCAGGCCGTTGAACAGTGTGTTCACGGCCGGGAAGCTGTGGAAGGTGTGCCGCGAAAGCTCCTTGAGCACCGCCGCCAGGTCGCGGGGGTTGGGCAGCAGGATGTTCTTGGCGCCCGTGCGCATGCTCATCATCATGTTCACCGTGAAGGCGAAGATGTGATAGAGCGGCAGCGCGCACACGGTGGTGGGCTGCTCGTTGGCCGGCACGGTCTGCATCACGGGCAGGTTCCAGGCCTCGGCCTGCAGCACGTTGGCGATGATGTTGCGGTGCAGGAGCACGGCGCCCTTGCTCACGCCCGTGGTGCCACCCGTGTACTGCAGCAGGGCCACGTCGTCGGGGCGCAGGTCGGGAACCTTGAGCGTGCCGCGCGCGCCCTGCGACAGCGCGTCGTTGAAGCGCACCGCGCCGGGCAGGTTGAACGGCGGCACGAGCTTCTTCACGCTGCGCACCACATAGTTGACGATCAAACCCTTGGGGAAGCCCAGTCGGTCGCCCATGGCGCACAGCACGACGTGCTTGACCTGCGTGGCGCCGATGCACGCCTGCAGCGTGGCGGCGAAGTTCTCGATGATGACGATGGCCTTGGCGCCCGAGTCCTTGAGCTGGTGCTCCAGCTCGCGCGGGGTGTACAGCGGGTTCACGTTCACCACCACGAAGCCCGCGCGCAGGATGGCGGCCACGGCCACGGGGTACTGCGGCACGTTGGGCATCATCACCGCGACGCGGTCGCCCTTGGCCAGCCCCAGGCCCTGGAGATAGGCCGCAATGTGGCGGCTTTGCACGTCCGTCTCGCCGAAGCTCACATCCTTGCCCATGTAGCTGTAGGCCACGCGGTCGGCGTATTTGCCGAAGCCCTCTTCCATCAGGGCGATGAGCGAGGGGTACTGCGCCGGGTCGATGTCGGCCGGCACCCCGGGTGGGTAGGCGGCAAGCCACGGGCGGTCATTCATGCTGTGTGTCTCCAAACCTGCTGTTACAAAAAGGAGCCCGCATTGTCGTCGCGGGCGAAGGCGCCAGGGGCCTGTAGTTTCCCTAAACCGTGCTGCCCCCTGCCGCAGCGGCCGCCAGCGGGCGGCGCCGGAGGGCGCGCGGGCCTATTCGATGGCCTTGCCGATGTCCTCCACGACCTTCTTGGCGTCGCCGAAGACCATCATGGTCTTGTCCATGTAGAACAGTTCGTTGTCCAGGCCGGCATAGCCCGCCGCCATGGAGCGCTTGTTCACGATCACGGTCTTGGCCTTGTAGGCCTCCAGGATGGGCATGCCGTAGATGGGGCTGCCCTTGGTGTGCGCGGCGGGGTTCACCACGTCGTTGGCGCCGAGGATGATGGCCACGTCCACCTGTCCGAATTCGCCGTTGATGTCTTCCATCTCGAACACCTGGTCGTAGGGCACCTCGGCCTCGGCGAGCAGCACGTTCATGTGGCCCGGCATGCGCCCGGCCACCGGGTGGATGGCGTATTTGACGGTGATGCCCTTCTCGGCCAGCTTGGCGGCCAGCTCCTTGACCGCATGCTGGGCGCGCGCCACGGCCAGGCCGTAGCCGGGCACGATCACCACGGTCTCGGCGTTGCCCAGCACGAAGGCGGCGTCGTCGGCGCTGCCGCTCTTGACGCTGCGCTGCGCCTGCGCGCCGCCGGCCGAAGCCGCCGCCGCATCGCCGCCGAACCCACCCAGGATCACGTTGAAGAACGAGCGGTTCATCGCCTTGCACATGATGTAGGACAGGATGGCGCCCGAGCTGCCCACCAGCGATCCGGCGATGATGAGCATGCTGTTGTTCAGGCTGAAGCCGATGCCCGCCGCCGCCCAGCCCGAGTAGCTGTTGAGCATCGAGACCACCACCGGCATGTCCGCGCCGCCGATGGGAATGATGATGAGCACGCCCATCACGAACGCCAGCGCCAGCATGGCGAAGAAGGCGGTCCAGCTCTCGGTGGCCATGTAGACCAGCCCGAGCCCGATGGTCGCCAGGCCCAGCACGAGGTTGAGCAGGTGCTGGCCCTTGAACTGCACCGGCGCGCCCTGGAACCAGCGGAACTTGTATTTGCCCGACAGCTTGCCGAAGGCGATCACCGAGCCGCTGAAGGTGATGGCGCCGATGGCCGCGCCCAGGAACAGCTCCAGCCGGTTGCCGAACGGGATCGGCAGCCGCGCGAAGCCTTCCACCAGCACGGTGCCCTCGGGTGTGGCGGCGCTGGCCAGGGCCGGAACGGGGGGCGGCACGATGCCGAAGGCCCAGGGCTCGGCCACCGCGGCGACGGCGATGAACACGGCCGCCAGGCCGATCATGCTGTGCATGAAGGCGACCAGTTCGGGCATCTTGGTCATCTCCACCCGCTGGGCCATCACCGTGCCGGCAGCGCCCCCGACGAGCAACCCGAGCAGCACCCAGGCCAGGCCCATGGGCGCGCCGCGCGTGACGCTCCAGATCAACGCGGCGGTGGTGAGCACGGCGATCGCCATGCCGGCCATGCCGAACAGATTGCCCCGGATCGAGGTGGTGGGATGCGAGAGCCCCTTGAGCGCCTGGATGAAGCAGACGCTGGCCACCAAGTACAGCAGCGTGACGAGGTTCATGCTCATGGCGCGGCCTTGTCGGAAGCGGCGCCGGCGGCAGCGGAGGCCGCGGGCTTGCGCTCCTTCTTGCGGAACATCTCCAGCATGCGCCGCGTGACGAGGAAGCCCCCGAACACGTTCACCGCGGCCAGCGCCACTGCGAGCACGCCCATGGTCTTGCCCAGGGTGGTCTCGGTGAGGGCCGCGGCCAGCATGGCGCCGACGATCACGATGGCCGAGATCGCGTTCGTCACCGCCATCAGCGGCGTGTGCAGCGCCGGGGTCACGGTCCACACCACGTGGTAGCCGACATAGATGGCCAGCACGAAGATGATCAGGTTGATCAGCGTGGGGGAAACGGCATCCATGGCAGCACTCCTTGAAGGTGAAGGGGCGAACGGGGCGAAGGAACGGACGACTGGCTGAACGGCGGAACGACGGAATGGCTACTGCGGCGGGGCGACCGGGAACGGCGGCACGATCAGCCGGCCGTCCATCATCGCGGTGCTCAACCGCGCGGCCTGCGCCATCTTGTCGCCCCACTCCAGAGCGGGGCGGCCGGCGCGCAGGAAGGCCTCGTTGTCGCGCGTGGGCGGGCGCAGCAGGCGCTGATCGACCAGTGCATCGATGGTGACGATGGCGCCGCCGTTGGTGGCATAGCGGAAGAACACGTGCGAGTACGGCTTGGCGGGCGCCGCCTGGTTCATGGACAGCCACTGCGCCACGGCGGGGCGGTTCTTGGCCAGGTAGTCCTCGGTATCGGCACGGCGCTTGTAGCGCAGACAGTCGATGCGCGCGGGGCTGCCCTGGGCCTTGTCCTCGACGAACACGCCCTGCTGCTGGGGGCACGGGGCCGTCCACAGCGTGGTGTCGCGCGGGTAGTTGGTGCTGTTGGTCTGCACCAGCAGCACGGCCAGCAGCGGCCGGTCCTTGCCCGGACCGCGCAGGCCCATGGCGGTCATCTGCGTGGGCAGGTCGGCGGAGGTGTCGTCGGGCAGCACGTCGATCACCTCGTCGCGGCGGCCCAGCACCTCCCAGTCGCCCGGCGGCAGTTCCAGCTGCGCACGGCCCACGTGCGGCAGCGCGGGCTGCACGGGCGCGCAGGCGGCCAGGGTGAGCAGCGAGGCGATGGCCAGCAGCGGGCCGCCAAAGCGGGGGGACAGGGGGAGCAGGGATGAAAGCCGGGTCTTCACAGGAATGCTTGTCTTGTCATGCGCGGGTGACCGCGCCTTCATGGGCCACGAGGCAGGCGGCGACGATGTCGTCTTGCCGGTCCACGTGCAGGGCCCCCTTCGGGGTGGATGATGAGCTTGAGGAAATCGAGCACGTTGCGCGCGTAGAGTGCCGAGGCATCGGCCGCCACGAGCGCGGGCAGGTTGGTTTCGCCGACCAGCGTCACGCCATGGCGCACCACGGTCTGGCCGGCTTCGGTCAGCGGGCAGTTGCCGCCCTGGGGAGCGGCGATGTCGACGATCACCGAGCCGGGCTTCATGGACTGCACCATCGCCTCGGTCACCAGCACCGGTGCGGGCCGGCCGGGAATGAGGGCGGTGGTGATGACCACGTCGGCCTGGGCCACGCGCTTGGCCACCTCCACCTTCTGGCGTTCCAGCCAGCTGGCCGGCATGGCGCGCGCATAGCCGCCGGAGCCCTGGGCGGCCTCTTTCTCTTCGTCGGTTTCGAAGGGCACGTCGATGAACTTCGCGCCCAGCGATTCGACCTGGTCCTTGACCGAGGGCCGCACGTCGGAGGCCTCGATCACCGCGCCCAGCCGCTTGGCTGTGGCGATGGCCTGCAGGCCGGCCACGCCCACGCCCAGCACCACCACGCGCGCGGCCTTCACCGTGCCGGCGGCGGTCATGAGCATGGGGAAGAAGCGCTGGTAACGGTCGGCCGCGATCACCACGGCCTTGTAGCCGGCGATGTTGGCCTGGGAAGACAGTACGTCCATGCTCTGGGCGCGCGTGGTGCGGGGCGCGGCCTCCAGCGCATAGGCGGTAACGCCCGCCTGCGCCAGCCGCTGCAGGCCGGCCGCATCGAAGGGGTTGAGCATGCCGACCAGCGTGGCGCCGGGGCGCAGCAGGGGCGTTTCGGATTCGGTGGGGCAGCGGACCTTGAGCACGAGGTCGGCGCCCCAGGCGCTGGCGGTGTCCACGATCTCGGCGCCGGCCGCGGCATAGGCGGCATCCGGCACGCTGGCGGCCACGCCGGCACCCGCCTGGATGCGCACCGCATGGCCCTGGGCCTTGAGCTTCTTGACCGTCTCCGGGGTCGCGGCGACCCGGGTTTCTCCAACCATGGACTCGGCTGGTACACCTATCTGCATGTTGTCTGTCTCCCGGCTGGCGTGTGCTCGGCGATCTCCGCTCACTGGGCCCGAGCTTACCCGATGCGCTCCGCGGCATCGGCACGCCCCCATGGCGAAGGCCCGGCGCACGCGAATGCGCCGGGCCTTGGCGTGCGGGGGCGCCAGCGCCCCCGCGCGGCGCAGGGGGTCAGTTCACCACCTGGGCCAGCGCGCCCGCGGCGTACTGGCCGGCCACGACCTGCAGGCTGTGGCCCTTGATCTTGGGTGCCTGGCCTTCGCAGCCGAACTCGATGTAGCGCTGCTTGCAGATGGCCTTGGCGGCCTCGCGCGCGGGCTTGAGCCATTCGCGGGCATCGAACTTTTCGGGGTTCTCGGCCAGGAACTTACGCACGGCGCCCGTCATGGCCAGGCGGATGTCGGTGTCGATGTTGATCTTGCGCACGCCGATCTGGATGGCCTTCTGGATTTCCTCGACGGGCACGCCGTAGGTTTCCTTCATGTTGCCGCCGTATTGGCGAATGATCTCCAGCAGCTCCTGCGGCACGCTGGAGCTGCCATGCATCACCAGGTGGGTGTTGGGGATGCGGCGGTGGATTTCCTGAATGCGGTCGATGGCCAGGATGTCGCCCGTGGGCTTGCGCGTGAACTTGTAGGCGCCGTGGCTGGTGCCGATGGCGATGGCCAGCGCATCGAGTTGGGTGCGCTTGACGAAGTCGGCGGCCTGCTCGGGGTCGGTCAGCAGTTGCTCGCGCGTCATGGTGGCGTCGGTGCCGTGGCCGTCTTCCTTGTCGCCCTTCATGGTCTCCAGCGAGCCCAGGCAGCCCAGTTCGCCCTCGACCGTGACGCCGACCTTGTGCGCCATGTCCACGACCTTGCGCGTCACGTCCACGTTGTATTCGTAGCTGGCGATGGTCTTGCCGTCAGCCTCGAGCGAGCCGTCCATCATCACGGACGAAAAACCCAGGTCGATCGCGCCCTGGCACACGGCGGGGTTCTGGCCGTGGTCCTGGTGCATGACCAGGGGAATGTGAGGGTAGGCCTCGACGGCGGCCTGGATCAGGTGCTTGATGAAGGCTTCGCCGGCGTACTTGCGGGCGCCGGCGCTGGCCTGCAGGATGACCGGGGCGCCCGTCTCGTCGGCGGCGGCCATGACGGCCTGGACCTGTTCCAGGTTGTTCACGTTGAAGGCGGGAATGCCGTAGCGGTTTTCGGCGGCATGGTCGAGCAGTTCGCGCATCGAGACGAGAGGCATGGGATGGGTCCGTTCAATGGTGGGCAGTGGGGAAGGCACGCAGGCCCTGAAGGGCCGTCGGCCGCGGTGGTAACCGCTTCGTAACCGGCGATTTTATCCGGTCGGCCCCGCCGGGGAATCCATGAATTCCAGACGGTAGCAGGTGGTAAATGGCGGCGGCACGGCGCCCGGGCCGAAGCGCGCGCCGTGCGCCTCCGCCACGCGCGCGACAATCTCGTGCCCCAGGTGCAGGCTGTCCACCGGTGCGGGCGCAGCGCCCTGGGCATGGTGCCGGGCGCCGTCGTCCACCACCTGCAGCCAGGGGCCGCCGTGCTCGGCCTGCCCCAGCTGCACCTCGATGCGGGTGCCGTGCGGCGTGTGCTTGAGGGCGTTCTCCAGCAGGTTGCGCAGGGCGATTTCCAGCAGCACCGCGTTGCCGTGCCAGACCAAGGCGCCGGGCGCCGCGACGGCGATGCTGTCCTCGCGCGCCCAGGCGGCCTGGGCGTAGTCGGCGCTCACGCCGCGCGCCAGTTCGGCTAGATCGACGGGCGCGGCCGCCTCGTGCAGCTGGGTGCGGCTGGCGCGTGCCAGGGCGAGCAGCTGGTTGAGCACGTGCCCGGCGCGCAGCGCATCCTGCCCGATGCGGGCCAGCGCCTGGG
>NZ_BAAJYS010000170.1:0-8042 GCF_057543315.1 Acidovorax sp. KPB24-07 | reverse complement strand
GATCCCGATCACCACGCCCGCGCACGGCACGGCCTACGACATCGCCGGCCAGGGCCGCGCCAGCGCCGAGGCGACCTGGCAGGCCTTCCAGATCGCCTGCCGCATGGGCAGCGCGCAGCGCGCCAAGGCGCTGGCCGCCGCCTGATCCCACTCCCTCCGTTCAGAGACTCCACCATGAAAATCCAATCCGTCCGCGCCCGTGTATTCCAGTGGAAGGGCCAGACCGTGCCACCGCAGGGCCACTTCTGCTCCAACGCCATGGACCTGCTGTATTCGCCGGCCGAGAGCATGAGCACCTTCCGTTTCCATTCGTGGACGGTGGTCGAGATCGAGACCGACGACGGGATCGTGGGCCTCGGCAACGTGGCACTGGCGCCGAAGATCGCCAAGGCCATCATCGACGAATATCTTGCGCCCCTGGTCATCGGCCACGACCCGTGGGACTACGAATACCTGTGGCAGCGCATGTACCGCAGCACGCACGCCTGGGGCCGCAAGGGCGTGGCCATGGCGGCGATCTCGGCGGTGGACCTGGCGATCTGGGACATCCTGGGCAAGAGCGTGGACAAGCCCGTGTTCAAGCTGCTGGGCGGCCGCACCAAGGAGAAGATCCCCTGCTACTACAGCAAGCTCTACCGCACCGACCTGAAGGCGATGCAGGACGAGGCGCAAACCTTCCTCGACCAGGGCTTCAAGGCCTTCAAGATGCGTTTCGGCTACGGCCCCGCGCACCTGCAGCACGGCGTGCAGGAGAACCTGAAGTCGGTCGAAGCCATCCGCGAAGTCATTGGCTACGACACCGATCTGATGCTCGAGTGCTACATGGGCTGGAACCTCGAATACGCCAAGCGCATGCTGCCCAAGCTCGCGAAGTTCGAGCCGCGCTGGCTGGAAGAACCCGTGATCGCCGACGACATCGACGGCTATGCCGAACTGAACGCGATGAACATCATCCCCATTTCGGGCGGCGAGCACGAGTTCGGCCTGTACGGCTTCAAGCAGCTGCTGGACAAAAAGGCCGTGAGCGTGGTGCAGTACGACACCAACCGGGTGGGCGGCATCACCGCCGCGCACAAGATCAACGCGCTGTGCGAAGCGCATTCCGTGCCGGTGATTCCGCACGCGGGCCAGATGCACAACTACCACCTGACCATGAGCACGCTGGCCTCGCCCATGGCGGAGTACTTTCCCATCTTCGACGTGGAGGTGGGCAACGAGCTGTTCTGGTACCTCTTCGACGGCGAGCCCGTCGCGGAGAACGGCTTCCTGCAACTCCAGGACGATGTGCCGGGCCTGGGCCTTTCGCTCAAGACCGAGTACCTCGACCAGTTCGACATCATCGAGTAAGGCGGCGTCCCATGGCCAGTCTCTCCAACCCCCGCTACCGCGGCATCTTCCCCGTCGCGCCCACCCCGTTCCACGAAGACGGCACGCTGGACCTGGCCAGCCAGAGGCGCTGCCTGGACTTCATGATCGACTCGGGCGTGGACGGCCTGTGCATCCTGGCCAACTTCTCCGAGCAGTTCCTGCTGTCGGACGACGAACGCGAGGTGCTGACGCGCACCGCGCTGGAACACGTGGCCGGCCGCGTTCCGGTGATCGTCACCACCACGCACACCAGCACCGCCGTCTGCGCTGCCCGCAGCCGGCGCGCGCAGGACATGGGCGCGGCGATGGTCATGGTCATGCCGCCCTACCACGGCGCCACCTTCCGCTTCGGCGAGGCGCCGGTGCGCGCCTTCTACCAGGGCGTGTCGGACGCCATCGGCATTCCCATCATGGTCCAGGACGCACCGGCGGCCGGCACGCCGCTGTCGCCCGCCTTCCTGGCCGACATGGCGACGACGATCGAGCAGGTGTGCTACTTCAAGATGGAGACGGCCGGCGCCGCCACGAAGCTGCGCGAGCTGATCGCCCTGGGCGGCGAGGCCATCGAAGGCCCGTGGGACGGCGAGGAAGCCATCACCCTGCTGGCCGACCTGGAGGCCGGCGCCACCGGCGCCATGACCGGCGCGGGCTTTGCCGACGGCATCCGCCCCATCCTCCAGGCGCACCGCCAGGGCGATGCGGACGCGGCCTTCGCCCACTACCAGCGCTGGCTGCCGCTCATCAACCACGAGAACCGCCAGGCGGGCTTCCTGGCCGCCAAGGCGCTCATGAAGGAAGGCGGCGTGATCGCCTGCGAGGCGCCGCGCGCGCCCTGGCCGCCGATGCACCCCGAGGTGCGCCGCCAGCTCATCGGCATCGCGCGGCGGCTCGATCCGCTGGTGCTGCGCTGGGGGCGCTGAAGCGCGCGAAAAAAAAGCGGCGATGCGCCCGCCGCGCGACCGCCAGGGCGCTGTTCGATCCACACCAAGGGAGACCACCACCATGCAACGTCGGGAGCTTCTGAAGACCGCCGGCCTTTCGCTGGCCGCATCCACCCTGGGGCCGGCCACGGTCCTCGCCCAGGCCCCGGCGGGGCGCGCGCCGCGCGAGGTGCTGCTGCTGATCGAGAAATCGAGCCACTGCATCAGCCACTACGACATCGCCAGCGGCGAGCGGCTGCACACCATCGCCCTGCCCCCGTTCCCGCACGAATTCGTGGTGGACGCGGCGCAGCGGTACGCCTACGTGGGCCACTACGGCGTGGAGACCTCGGGGCACCCGGGCCCGGGCGGCACCAGCGTGCTGCAGATCGACCTGGCCACGCGCACGCTGGCGCGCACCATCGACCTGGCGCCGTTCAACCGCCTGCACGGCATCCAGATGGACCAGTCGGGCCGCCTCTACGTGCTGAGCGAGGACCGCGCGCAGCTGGCCGTGCTGGACCGGCCCGAGACCGACACCGCCGTGCGGCGCGCGGTGCCGGTGGGCGGCATCAAGAGCCACCTGTTCGCGCTCACCCGGGACGGCCAGACGGCCTACGCGATGAACCTGCTCACGCACTCGGTGACGCAGTTCAAGCCGCATGACGCCGCGTTCGCGCCCGTGGCCTGCGTGCCCGGCGACAAGCCCGAGGGCAATGCGCTCAGCGCGGACGAGCGCACGCTGTACGTCACCTGCCGCTGGAGCAACACGCTGTGCGCCATCGACACGGCCACCATGAAGGTCGTGCGCAGCGCGCCCGCGCGCAACGACCCCACGCGCATCTACCGCTGCCGCGACGGCAGGCTGCTGGTGTCCCACTATGGCGACCGCAGCCTGTCCATCGTGGACCCGGCGACGCTCGCCGAGCAGGCCCACATTCCCATGGACGCACGCCCCATCGCGGTCAGCCTGCATCCCACCCGGCCCTGGGCCTTCGTGAGCCAGGACAACGACCGGGTCGGGATCTTCCACCTGGAATCGCGCCGGTTCGAGCGATCCATCGCCACGCAGCGCGAACCGGACGTGTCGTACATGCTGCAGGGCTGAGCGCGGCGGGGGTGGCGGGCGGGCTGCGGCATCTTCGCCACACCCGCTCGGGCAGGGTGTAACGCCGGGGCGGCGGCGTGGATGGCGGCTTTTACAATGTCCTGTTGCCATTGCGCACAGAGCGTTACCAATGCGCCGCGCCTCCCCATCACGCCATCCCACCAAAGGTTCCTTTTGCGCCCGCCCCTCGATTCGTCCCTGCCCATCCCGGGCCCGTCCTCGGAACCGCCCCTGGTGGTGGACCTGGACGGCACGCTCATCCTGACGGACATGCTGCACGAATCGTCGCTGCAGCTGCTGCGGGACGGGCCGTGGCGCGCGCTGGCCCTGCCCGTGTGGCTGGCGCGGGGCAAGGCGGCGCTCAAGCAGGAGATCGGGCAGCGGGTGCAGATGGACGTGGCCACGCTGCCCTACAACGTGCCGTTCGTGCAGTGGCTGCGCAACCAGCACGCGGCCGGGCGGCGCACCGTGCTGTGCACGGCCTCCGACCGCTCGGTGGCGCAGGCCATCGCCGCCCACCTGGGGTGCTTCGACCAGGTGATGGCCAGCGATGGCGCCACCAACCTCGCCGGGCGGGCCAAGGCCGCCGCGCTGGTGCAGGCCTTTGGCGAGCGCGGCTTCGACTACGCCGGCAACTCGCAGGCGGACGTGCCGGTGTGGCAGGCCGCGCGCTCGGCCATCGTGGTCAATGCCTCGGGCGCCGTCACCCGGCGGGCCGAGGCGCACGGCAACGTGGCCGAACGCTTTCCCCGCGAGCCCGCGGGCCTCAAGCCCTGGCGCAAGGCCCTGCGGCTGCACCAGTGGCTCAAGAACCTGCTGCTGTTCGTGCCGCTGGTGGCCGCCCACCGCGTGGCCGACGGCGAGGCCTGGGGCCTCCTGCTGGTGGCCTTCCTGGCCTTCAGCCTGTGCGCCTCGTCGGTCTACGTGGCCAACGACCTGCTCGATCTGGAGAGCGACCGCCGGCACCCGCGCAAGCGCCTGCGGCCCTTCGCCTCGGGAGCGCTGGCCGCCTGGCAGGGCGTGGCCCTGGTCCCGGTGCTCACGGCGGCGAGCTTCGCGCTGGCCTGGCAGGTAGGCCAGGGGTTCTTCGGCTGGCTGCTAGGGTACTTCGCCATCACCTGGGCGTATTCGCTGGCGCTCAAGCGCTGGGTGCTGGTCGATTGCATCGCGCTGGCGGTGCTCTACACGCTGCGCATCGTGGCGGGCGCCTACGCCATCACGCAGCCGCTGTCGTTCTGGCTGCTGGCGTTCTCGGGCTTTCTCTTCCTGTCGCTGGCCTTCGTCAAGCGCTATGCCGAGCTGATGGTGCAGCAGGCCGCGGGCAAGACGCAGGCGCACGGGCGCGGCTACCTCACCTCGGACGCACCCATCGTGCAGAACCTGGGCATCGCCGCCGGCTACACGGCCGTGGTGGTGCTGGCGCTGTACCTCAACAGCGAATCGGTGCTGCTGATGTACCGCGCGCCGGAGATGATCTGGGCCGCCGTGCCCGTGATGGTGTTCTGGGTGAGCTGGATGTGGCTGCGCGCGGTGCGCGGGCAGATGCATGACGACCCGCTGGTCTTCGCCTTCAAGGACCGCGCCAGCCTGGCCGCGGGCGCGCTGTTCAGCCTGGCGATGGTCGCCGCCGCCCTGGGACTGCCGTGGTAGCCGTGCGCTCCTGGGGCCGCCTGAGCGCCGACGACCACGATCTGCGCATCCTGGCCGAACGGCCGCTGGCGCACCTGCCGCGCGAGCCCGGCCAGCACGGGCTGGCGTTCGGCATGGGCCGCAGCTACGGCGACGTGTGCCTGAACCCCGGCGGCGCGCTGTGGTCGCTGCGCGGGCTGGACCGCTTCATCGCCTGGGACGAAGCCACCGGCGACCTGACCTGCGAGGCCGGCATGCTGCTGCGCGACATCCAGCGCACCTTCGTGCCGCGCGGCTGGATGCTGCCCGTGACCCCGGGCACCCAATTGGCCACCGTGGGCGGCGCCATCGCCAACGACGTGCACGGCAAGAACCACCATGTGCAGGGCTCCTTCGGCGACCACGTGCAGGAACTGCGGCTGCTGCGCACCGACGGGCTGTCGATCCGCTGCGGCCCCCAGTTGCACCCCGACTGGTTCGCCGCCACGGTGGGCGGCCTGGGCCTGACCGGCGTGGTCACCCAGGCCACGCTGCGGCTGCGGCGGGTGCCCGGCGCGTGGCTGGACACCGAGACCCTGCCCTACGGCTCGCTGGGCGAGTTCTTCGCCCTGGCCGATGCCTCCGAGGCGGGCTGGGAACACACCGTCTCGTGGATCGATTGCCTCTCGGGCGCCCGGGCCGGCGGCACGCGCGGCATCTTCCTGCGCGCCAATGCCGCCGCGCCCGAATCCCAGCACGGCCCCGCCCCGAAGGACCGCCAGCGCACCGTGCCGTTCGCGCCGCCCGTCTCGCTGGTCAACCGCCTGAGCCTGCGCCCTTTCAACGCGGCGTACTACCACCTGAACCGCCGCCGCGCCGGCCGCGCGCTGCAGCACTACGAACCGTTCTCCTACCCGCTGGACAACCTGCAGGAATGGAACCGCATCTACGGCCGACGGGGCTTCTACCAGTACCAGTGCGTGGTGCCCCGCCCGCACGGCCCCGATGCCGTGGGCGCCCTGCTGCGCGAGATCACCGCGTCGGGCCAGGGCAGCTTCCTGGGCGTGCTCAAGACCTTCGGCGACCGCGAATCGGTGGGCCTGCTGAGCTTTCCGCAGCCGGGCGTCACGCTGGCGCTCGACTTTCCCAACCTCGGCGAGCGCACGCTGCGGCTGTTCGACCGGCTCGATGCCGTCGTGGCCGAGGCCGGCGGGCGCCTGTACCCCGCCAAGGACGCGCGCATGCCGCGCGCCCTGTTCGAGGCCGGCTACCCGAAGCTCGCCCAATTCCTTCCGTACCGCGACCCGAACATCCGGTCCGCGATGTCGCGGCGCCTGATGGGCGACTGACCTGCGGCTTTTTCTCCAAGACCACACAAGAACGAACGAAATCACCGCCAACATGCAAAACAACCACAACGACAGCGGCGCACCGCAGACCCTCGTGATCGTCGGCGCCACGTCGCTGATCGCGCAGCACTGCGCGCGCCAATGGCTGCAGGCCGGCGGCATCGGCCGCGTGGTGCTCGTGGGGCGCGACGCGGTCCGGCTGCAGGGCGTGGCCGATGATCTGCAGGTGCGCCAGCCCCAGGCCCGCATCGACGTGATGGCCGGCGACGTGACGCAGGCGGCCTCCATCGCCGCGCTGGTGCAGCACCTGGTGGCGCAGGGTGTGCCGGACACCGTGCTCATCGCCCATGGCAGCCTGCCCGACCAGGCCCGGTGCCAGGGCGACCTGGCCAGCGCCGAGCAGGCCATGGCCGTCAACGGCCTGTCGCCCGCGCTGTGCGCGGAGGCGTTCGCCGGCGCGATGCAGGTGGCGGGGCGGGGCACGATCGGCATCATCGGTTCGGTGGCCGGCGACCGCGGCCGCAAATCCAACTACGTGTACGGCGCCGCCAAGGGCCTGGTGGAGCGCTATGCCGAAGGCCTGCAGCACCGCCTGGCGGGCTCGGGCGTGAAGGTGGTGCTCATCAAGCCGGGCCCCACCGACACGCCGATGACGGCGCACCTCAAGGCGCGCGGCGCCAAGCTCGCCAGCGTGGAGCAGGTGGCCCAGGCCGTGGTGCGCGGCATGGCCCGCGGCACGCCCGTGGTGTACGCCCCGGCGAAATGGGCGCTCATCATGGCCGTGATCCGCAACCTGCCGCGCGTGGTCTTCCACAAGATGGACATCTGAGCCATGCCGTGGACCCCTGAACGCCGCCGCCTCTGGGCGGCGGTGGCCCTTGCGGGCTATGCCACGCTCTTTGCCCTGGCGACGGCCGTGGCAGCCTGGCGCACCTTCACGTCCGTGCCGATCTGGGACATGTGGGGCGCACTGGAGTTCTATGCCGATGTGCGCGATGGCGCCGGCTGGCAGGCCTGGTGGCGGCTCTTCAACGAGCACCGCCTCGTGCTGTCCAAGGCCCTGTTCTGGATGGAATACCGCTGGTTCGGCGGCACCCAGGCCTTCCTGATCGCGGTCAACTACCTGCTGGTGGCGGGCAGCATCGCCACCTTCTGGGCCTTCCTGAAGGCGCGCCTGGGGCCGATGACCCGCACGGCGTCGGTGGCGGCGCTGGCGCTGCTGTCCGTCTGGCTGCTGTCGTGGGTGCAGCAGGAAAACCTCACCTGGGCATTCCAGAGCCAGTTCTTCCTGGCCCAGTGGCTGCCGCTGGCCGGGCTGTACTGCCTGTACCGCGCCACGCAGGCGCCGCGGGACGTGGGCTGGTTCGCCGGCGGCTGCGCCCTGGGCGTGCTGAGCATCGGCACCATGGCCAACGGCATCATGGCGCTGCCCATGATGGCGCTCTACGCCGCCGTGGCGCGCATGGGCTGGCGCCGCGTGGCGCTGCTGGCGCTGCTGGGCGCCGCGGGCATCGGCGTGTACATGGCGGACTTCGCCGCGCCGACGCCCCGGCCCGGCCTGCTGGCCATGCTGCAGAGCCGGCCGCTGGGCCTGCTGCAGTACACGCTGCAGTACCTGGGCAGCCCGTTCCAGCACCTGGCGCGCAAGATGGAGACGATGTGGATCAGCCAGGCCTTCGGCGTGCTGTT
>NZ_BAAJYS010000169.1:0-8076 GCF_057543315.1 Acidovorax sp. KPB24-07 | reverse complement strand
CGCCCGCGCCAGCGGCCCTGCGTGGATGCGCAGCGCCTTCATCGGCCGGGGCACCGGCGCGCCGCGGCGCTCACACGTAGTCGCCCGGGTCGGGGCGCACGGTCCAGTCGATCGGGTCCTGCTGCAGCACCATGTCGATATCGAGCCCCAGCGCCAGCCCGACCTCGCCGGGAAAGGACACCGCCAGTTCCTTCTCGCCCAGCGCCGCCTCGCGGGCCCGCACGCGCCAGGCGGCCAGGTGCAGCACGCCGGCCAGCGGCTCGTACACGCTGTTCTCGAACGGCGCGCTCTGGTACTGCAAGGCATCCACCACCACCTGCGGCAACTGCCAGCGGCGCGCCATGCCGGCACTCACCTGCGAATAGCAGTAGCCCAGCAGCCGCTGCTCCAGCTTGGAGCGGCGCGGATCGAAGGGGCCGACCAGCCGGTTGATGGCCTGCACGCGGTCCGGGTTGCCCAGGTGCAGCAGCAACTCGCCCACGCCGTGGAGCAGGCCCGCGGTGTATGCCGCGATCTGGTTGTGGTGCACGCTGCCGGCCAGCGACCGCGCCAGCTTGGCGGTGTGCAGGCTGTAGCGCCAGAACTGCTGCAGGTTGACGCCCGGCACCGACCGCGAGGTCGTGCCCAGCGGCGCGGACGCCACCAGCGTGCGCAGCTGCTGCACGCCCAACAGCGACAGCGCCTCGGGAATGCCGCTGATCTGCTGCTGGGCCTGGAACGTGGGGGAGTTGGCCTCTTCCAGCAGCCGCGCGGCCATGGCCGGGTCGGTGCCGAAGAGCTGGGTGACGCGGCGCAGGTTGGGCTCGGGCGCCGCCAGCTCGTTCATCAGCAGCGCCACCGCGCGCGGCACGCTCGGCAGCGCGACGGGAATCCCCAGCAGGGCGATGAGCTCCATGGAACGGCCGGAAGTAAGGTTCCGGCGATTATCCACGCAACTTTTACCGCTTATTACCTTGCAGCTTGGCGAAGGCCGAGGCCATGGCCGACGGGGGGGCGGGCTCGTTGCTGCGGCGCGGTGCCGCATGCTGGCCCCGCCCCGCCCCTTCGAACCGGTTGTCGCGGGGCGCACCCCGCTCGCCGCCGCTGCGCGGGGGCGCTGCATCGAGTTTCATGGACAGGCCGATGCGCTTGCGCTCCACGTCCACCTCCATGACCTTCACCTTCACGATGTCGCCGGTCTTGACCACCTCGCGCGCATCGTTGACGAACTTGTGGCTCAGCTGGCTCACGTGGACCAGGCCGTCCTGGTGCACGCCCAGGTCGATGAAGGCGCCGAACTGCGCCACGTTGCTCACCGTGCCCTCCAGCACCATGCCTTCCTTCAGGTCCTTGATGTCTTCCACGCCGTCGTTGAAGCGCGCCACCTTGAAGTCCGGGCGCGGGTCGCGGCCGGGCTTCTCCAGCTCGCCCAGGATGTCCTTGACCGTGATGACGCCGAACTTCTCGTTGGCGAACAGCTCGGGCTTGAGCGTCTTGAGCATGTCGGCGCGGCCCATGATCTCGGCCACGGGCTTGCCGGTCTTTTGCATGATCTGCTCGACCACGGGGTACGTCTCGGGGTGCACGCCCGTCATGTCCAGCGGGTTCTCGCCGCCGCGGATGCGCAAAAAGCCCGCGCTCTGCTCGAAGGTCTTGGCGCCCAGGCCCGACACCTCCATGAGCTGGCGGCGGCTCTTGAACGCGCCGTTGGCCTCGCGCCAGCGCACCACGGCCTTGGCCACGCTGCCCGACAGGCCCGACACGCGGCTGAGCAGGGGCACGCTGGCCGTGTTCAGGTCCACGCCCACCGAGTTCACGCAGTCCTCCACCACCGTGCCCAGGGTGCGGGCCAGCTCGCTCTGGTTCACGTCGTGCTGGTACTGGCCCACGCCGATGCTCTTGGGGTCGATCTTGACCAGCTCGGCCAGCGGGTCCTGCAGGCGCCGCGCGATGGAGGCGGCGCCACGCAGGCTCACGTCCACATCGGGCATTTCCTGCGAGGCGTATTCGCTGGCGGAATAGACGGAGGCGCCGGCCTCGCTCACCACCACCTTCTCGATGGCGCGCTCGGCCTTGGCGGCCAGTTTGATGAGGTCGGCGGCCAGCTTGTCGGTTTCGCGGCTGGCGGTGCCGTTGCCGATGGCGATCAGGTTCACACCGTGCTTTTCGACCAGCTTGGCCAGCGTGTGCAGCGAGCCTTCCCAGTCGCGGCGCGGCTCGTGCGGGAACACGGTGGCGGTCTCCACCAGCTTGCCGGTCGCATCCACCACCGCCACCTTCACGCCGGTGCGGATGCCGGGGTCCAGCCCCATCACCACGCGCGGGCCGGCGGGCGCGGCCAGCAGCAGGTCGCGCAGGTTGTCGGCGAATACCTTGATGGCGACCTTCTCGGCCTCGTCGCGCAGGCGGGCGAACAGGTCGCGCTCGGTGGAAAGGCTCAGCTTCACGCGCCAGGCCCAGCCCACGCATTTGCGCAGCAGGTCGTCGCCGCGCGGCCGGCATGGCTCCAGCCCAAGTGCAGGGCGATCTTGCCCTCGGCGATGCTGGGCTTTCCGGGCTCTGGCTCGACGGGCAGGACCAGCTTGGCCTCCAGGATTTCGAGCGCCCGGCCGCGGAACACGGCCAGCGCGCGGTGCGAGGGCACGCGGCCGATGGGCTCGTCGTACTCGAAGTAGTCTCGGAACTTGGAGACCTCGGGATCGGCCTCGTTCTTGCCCTCGACCTTCTTGCTGCGCAGCAGGCCCTCGGCCCACAGCCATTCGCGCAGCGACTGCACCAGCACCGCGTCTTCGGCCCAGCGCTCGGAGAGGATGTCGCGCACGCCGTCGAGCACGGCCGGCACGGTGGAAAAGTCGGCACCCGGCTTGCCATCGTCCAGCACCTCGGGGGGGCGGGTGAACGCGGCGGCCTCGGCGGCCGGGTCCAGCGTGGGGTCGGCGAAGAGCTTGTCGGCCAGCGGCTCGATGCCGAACTCGCGGGCGATCTGGCCCTTGGTGCGGCGCTTTTGCTTGAAGGGCAGGTAGAGGTCTTCCAGCTCCTGCTTGGTCGGTGCACCCGCGATGGCGGCGCGCAGCGCGTCGGTCAGCTTGCCCTGCTCGTCGATGGCCTTGAGCACCGCGGCGCGGCGGTCTTCCAGCTCGCGCAGGTACGACAGGCGGGCCTCCAGCTCGCGCAGCTGGATGTCGTCCAGCCCACCGGTCACTTCCTTGCGGTAGCGCGCGATGAAGGGCACCGTGGCGCCCCCATCGAGCAACTCGACGGCGGAGGCCACCTGCTGCTCGGTGACCCGGATTTCTGCGGCAATCTGCCGGATGATCTTCTGCATGCTGAAAACGCGCCCGAGGGCTCGGCTTTGGAAAAGCGGGCGAGTGTGCCACAGGCCTTCCCGGCCCTTGTTTCAGTCCGCACCGCCCCCCTGCCCCGTGCCTTGCGTGGCGGCCCGGCCGGCACCGGGCGACATTCCATCCCAGGGAAGACCTGTAGGCGCGGCAGCCCGGTGCGCTTGTACGATCCCCAGGCACTCCCATCGCCCGCCCAGGACCGGACGGCGATGGCGACCACCGCTGCATGGAATGCCCCTTGCATCAGGACAGCCCGGGCATCCGCTTTCCGTGCCTGCAAGGCGCCTTCGCACCCAGCGATGCGCACGTTCCCGGTGCATGGCACGGCAACGCGGGCCGAAGTGGGGCTGCAGGGCCCCGCGACGGCCAGGCGACGCACGGCACGGCCTGCAGCGGCCCCGGCTGGTTTTCCCCTTGGTTGATCGACGATTGAAGGACTGACGATGGCACGAATTTCCCGCACTTCCCTTCGCACCCGGCTCGGCGCCACCGCCCTGGCGGTCCTGGGCGCCTGCGCCGGCCTGCCGGCAGCGGCCCAGCAGGCGGCCACCCCCATCAAGGTGGGCATCGCGCTGGACATCTCCGGCCCGTTCGCCGCCCTGGGGGCCGAGGCGCGGGACGGCTTCGCGCTGGGCATCAAGCAGCTGGGCGGCAAGCTGGGCGGCCAGCCCGTGCAGTTCGTGCAGACCGACATGGCCGGCAGCCCCGACCAGGCCAAGCAGCTGGTGGACCGCTTCGTGCAACGCGAGAAGATCGACCTGTTCACCGGCCCCATCGCCTCCAACGTGGCGCTGGCCGTGGCGCCCACACTGTTCGCCGCCAAGGTGCCCTACCTGTCGAACAACGCGGGCCCCAGCCAGCTGGCGGGCGCGCAGTGCAACCCCTACTTCTTCGGCACCGCCTACCAGAACGACCAGTACCACGAGGCCGCCGGCCAGTTCGCGGCCGACCGGGGCTTCAAGCGCATGGTGCTGATCGCCCCCAACTACCCCGCCGGCAAGGACGGGATCAACGGCTTCAAGCGCAAGTTCAAGGGCACGGTGGTGGACGAGATGTACACCAAGCTCGGCCAGATCGACTACGCAACCGAGCTGGCGCAACTGCGCGCCGCCAAGCCCGAGGCCGTGTACTTCTTCCTGCCCGGCGCCATGGGCATCAACTTCATCAAGCAGTTCGTGGGCGCGGGCCTGTCCAAGGACATCACGCTGGTGACCAGCGGCTTCTCGGCCGACGAAGACGTCATCAGCGCCGTGGGCGAACCCATGCTGGGGCTGTTCAACACCTCGCACTGGGCGCACGACCTGGACAACCCGGCCAACAAGGCCTTCGTGGCCGCGTTCCGCAAGGAATACGGCGGGCGCTACCCGTCCATCTACGCCGCGCAGGCCTTCGACGTGATCACCGCCATGGACTCGGCCGTCAAGGCCGTGGGCGGCAAGGTGGCCGACCGCGATGCATTGATCAAGGCGCTGGCCAAGGCGCAGTTTCCTTCGGTGCGCGGCAACTTCCGCTACGCCAACAACCACTACCCGGTGCAGAACTTCTACCTGCGCACCATCGGCAAGGACGCCGAAGGCCGCGTGACCAACAAGACCATCAAGACGGTGCTGGAAAACTATGGGGATGCGTTCTCTGCCCAGTGCGGTATGAAATAAGCACCCCCCCTTGAGTCGCTTCGCGCCTTCCCCCCGGAGGGGGGGACGCCGCCGGCGCGGCGGGGGCGGCCCTTGCGCGGCTGCCGCTGGCTTTGGGCCGCGCCAGTTGCCCAGGCTGCAGGCCTTGCCGGCCGCAGTCGTTTAGCCATGGACTCTCGTAGCTCATAGATGGATTACGTTCTCTCCCTTCTGGGGCCGATGGCGCAGGGCGCCGCGGTCACGCTGAAGCTCTTCGCCATCACGCTGGTGCTGGCCGTGCCGCTCGGGCTCGCACTGGCGCTGGCGCGGGTGTCGCGGCTGGCACCGCTGTCGGCGCTGGTCAACGGCTACATCTGGCTCATGCGCGGCACGCCGCTCATGCTGCAGATGCTGTTCATCTATTTCGCGCTGCCGTTCGTGCCGGTCATCGGCGTGCGGCTGCCGGACTTTCCCGCCGCCGTGGTGGCCTTCGCGCTCAACTACGCGGCGTACTTCGCGGAGATCTTCCGCTCCGGCATCCAGTCGGTGGACCGGGGCCAGTACGAGGCCGCCCGCGTGCTCGGCATGACCTACGGCCAGACCATGCGCCGCATCGTGCTGCCGCAGATGGTGCGCCGCATCCTGCCGCCCATGAGCAACGAGACCATCACCCTGGTCAAGGACACCTCCCTCATCTACGTGCTGGCCCTGAACGACCTGCTGCGCGCCGCGCGCGGCATCGTGCAGCGCGACTTCACCACCACGCCGTTCATCGTGGCGGCGGCTTTTTATCTGACCATGACCCTGGTGCTCACCTGGGGCTTCCAGCGCCTGGAGAAACGCTATGCCAGACACGACGCTTGACGCGGCGGGCGCGGTGCCCATGATCGAGGCGCGCGGCCTGCACAAGGCCTTCGGCGGCACGCCGGTGCTGCGCGATGTATCGCTCACCCTCGGGCGCGGTGAGGTGGTGGCGGTGATCGGACCCTCGGGCTCGGGCAAGAGCACCTTCCTGCGCTGCCTGAACCACCTGGAGACCATCGACAGCGGCCACATCGCCATCGAGGGCGAGGCGCTGGCGACCACCGACGCGGCGGGCCGCTGCACCTACGTGCCCGAGGCCCGTGTGCGCGGCATCTGCCGCAAGATGGGCATGGTGTTCCAGTCGTTCAACCTGTTCCCGCACCTGACCGTGCTGCAGAACCTGATCGAGGCGCCCATGGTGGTGCGCGGCATGCCGCGCGAGGCCGCGGTGGTCCGCGCCGAGGCGCTGCTGGCCAAGGTGGGCCTGTCGGACAAGCGCGACCACTTTCCCGGCCGGCTGTCGGGCGGGCAAAAGCAGCGCGTGGCCATCGCCCGCGCACTGGCCATGGAGCCCGACATCCTGCTGTTCGACGAGCCCACTTCCGCCCTCGACCCCGAGCTGACCGGCGAAGTGCTGCGCACCATGCGCGAGCTGGCCAGCGACCGCATGACCATGCTGGTCGTCACCCACGAGATGGGCTTTGCGCGCGAGGTGGCCCACCGGGTGGTGTTCATGGACCGGGGCGAGCTGATCGAATCGGCCCCGGCGGCGGCGTTTTTCGCAAATCCGCAACATGCGCGCACCCAGGCATTTCTTCGCAGCATGCTTTGACCGGCATTGGGTGGCCGGTAAAAATCCAAGCCAAATCGGCTTCCAGGGCAATAATCACTAAGGCATGTCGCTATCGAAAAATGAGCATTCTTGCCCCCTGGATTTTTGCAAACATCCATGCATGTATGTTTGCGTTACCATCGCATGCCCGGGGTTTGCCCTGACCCGCGACAATCACCGGTTGGTCCCCTTCTTCATCCCTCTGAATGCCTGAGCACCCATTTCTGGTCGAACTGCGCAACGTGACGTTCTCGTACGGCGAGCGTGACATCCTGCGCGACGTTTCGCTGTCCGTGCCGCGCGGCAAGGTCACGGCGCTCATGGGCGCCTCCGGCGGCGGCAAGACCACGGTGCTGCGCCTCATCGGCGGCCAGCAGCGGGCGCAGCAGGGCGAGGTGCTGGTCGGCGGCCAGGACGTGGGCCGCATGGATGCCGCCACGCTCTACGCCGCGCGGCGCCGCATGGGCATGCTGTTCCAGTTCGGGGCGCTGTTCACCGACATGAGCGTGTTCGAGAACGTGGCCTTTCCGCTGCGCGAGCACACCGACCTGCCCGAGGAGCTGATCCGCGACATCGTGCTGATGAAGCTCAATGCCGTGGGCCTGCGCGGCGCGCGCGACCTCATGCCCAGCCAGGTCTCGGGCGGCATGGCCCGGCGCGTGGCGCTGGCCCGGGCGATCGCGCTGGACCCCGAACTCATCATGTACGACGAGCCCTTCGCCGGGCTCGACCCCATTTCCCTCGGCACGGCGGCCCAGCTCATCCGGCAGCTCAACGACGCCATGGGCCTGACCACCCTCATCGTCTCGCACGACGTGGAAGAGACCTTCCGCGTGGCCGACCACGTGATCGTGCTCGGCCCCGGCACCGTGGCCGCGCAGGGTACGCCCGACGAGGTGCGCGCCAGCCGCGACCCGCTGGTGCACCAGTTCGTGCACGCGCTGCCCACCGGCCCCGTGCCGTTCCATTACCCCGGCCCCGACGTGGCGCAGGATTTCGGCCCGACCCCCGGAGGTGCGCGATGAGCTGGTGGCGTCCCTCCGATGTGGGCTTCGCGGTGCGCAGCCATCTGGCCGGCGTGGGCCGCGCGGCGCGCCTGTTCGGCCGGCTGGTGGCCCTGATCGGCCCCACGCTGCAGCGCCCGGGGCTGGTGCGCGACCAGATCCATTTCCTGGGCAACTACTCGCTGTCCATCATCGCCGTGTCGGGCCTGTTCGTGGGCTTCGTGCTCGGCCTGCAGGGCTACTACACGCTGCAGCGCTACGGCTCGGCCGAATCGCTGGGCCTTCTGGTGGCGCTGTCGCTGGTGCGCGAGCTGGGCCCGGTGGTCACGGCGCTGCTGTTCGCCGGCCGCGCAGGCACCTCGCTCACCGCTGAGATCGGCCTCATGCGCGCGGGCGAGCAGCTCTCGGCCATGGAAATGATGGCCGTCGATCCGGTGCGCCGCATCCTCGCGCCGCGTTTCTGGGCCGGCGTGTTCACCATGCCGCTGCTGGCCGCGGTGTTC
>NZ_BAAJYS010000168.1:0-8098 GCF_057543315.1 Acidovorax sp. KPB24-07 | reverse complement strand
GCGCCCCGCTGCCGCGGCATACCAGTCGGTCACGTAGTGACACCCGCAGGCGAGCTCGTAGGCCGGCACCAAGATGGCCGGCATGCGGCCGGTGCCCAGCCACTTGTAGAGGCTGTCGTGGGTCACGCCCATGCGGTCGGCAATGCGCTCCACCGACAGGTTTCGGCGCTCCTGTGCAAACTCTTTGCACAGGCGCAACGCATGCACCAGGCTGTTGGCGCGCAGGTGTTTCCAGTTGCGGCGGCTCATTGGAAGAACCTCCGCGAAGCGGCGTCCAAACAAATGCCGGCTGTGCCACGCGCCGCTACGGTTGGCGGGCCGTACAGTCCGGCACCAACACCACAAGCCAAGGGGCCAGCAATGGACAGCGACGAAGACTTCATCCGACTCAGCGACAGTGACGACGCGCTATACCGTGCTTTGGGCGTACTGGTCGCGCAGTTGCACCGGGCGCGAATCATTGAGGCCTCCGCGCTGACTTCGGAGATGCGCCAGTTGGCGGGCAAGATGGAGCGGGATGAGCCTGATCGTCCAATGAGTGCGCAGGGCTTGCGCCAGATTGCGGCGTCGATTGATGGAGCGATTCCGGGTTGGGATGAACTGCGCGCTGTGCAAGACCTGTATCGCCCAGGTCTTCCAGGCTCAAGGAGCCGGTGAAAGGGGCGCGGCGCAGAGCACGAGCGCCAGTAAGATGCTTGCCGGACATACCGCTCATGCCGCCGCCAGCTGCATGCGGGGCTTGGCCTGCTGCCGCGAAACCTGGCCCTGTTTGAGGCCCAGTTCCACAGCGATGTTGTGGCTCTCGCCCCGCAGGCACTTGCGCTGGGGAGCGCGGTCGTCGTCGTTGACGATCATGCAAACCAGCGCGGCCGAATAGCCGCGCTGCTTGGCCCAGTCCGAGTAAGACCAGCCACGGCTGGCGAACTCGTTGCGGACTTGTTGACGGGTTTTTAGGGGCATGGTGGTGCGTCCTGTTTTGTTGTCACCAGTTGGCGCTGGTGATGTGGTGTGAAAACGTGTTGGGATGAATTATGAGATTAAAACATCTCTTTTTCAAGCGATGAATGAGACTTTTCAATCTCTTGTTGGGTCGCGTCTGAAAGAAGAGCGGAAAGCGCTCGGGCTCAGTCAGGATCAAGCCGCCCAGATGGTCGGCGTGACCAGAGAGCACTGGGGGCGGTGCGAGCGAGGATTGGCGGTGCCAGGTGGGGAAGTGCTGGCCGCCTTGGTGTGGAAAGGTGTGGACGTGGCGTACGTACTTACGGGTCAGCGCGCTCAGCCCATACGAGCAGCAGGCACCCTGTCAGAAGGCGACAAAAAGCTGCTTGAAAACTTCCACGCTGCTCCGCAGCAGGTGCAGGCGGGGGTAAAGATCACGCTAGGCGCGTTCGAGGCTCCGGCTGGTACACGACGCGGAAAAGCCGCGTGATGCGGCCAATGACGATGACGGTAATTTCAAACAATAGGAGGGAGTGATATGGAACCGATCTTTGGATTTATTCTTTTTTTCGCGGCAGCGCTGATAGCCTCCGTCGTTGCGTCCAAGCGAGGGCGGTCCGGTTGGCTGGTCTTCCTCGCTTGTGCGGGCGGTGGCTTTCTCATGGTCATACTGGTGAGCCGCTCTGGAGGGGGCGGAACGGGAGCGGCCTTCGGCGCGTTCCTCGCTCCACTGGCGGCGTTGATCTGGGCGCTATCAAGCAGTACCAGCCAGCAGCTGGCGGTGGAGAATGGCGAGCATGGGGATTTCAAGAAATGCCCTTTCTGCGCTGAATCGGTGCGGCGTGAGGCGGTCAGGTGCCGGCACTGCCAAAGCGATTTGCCAGCTTAGAACCCCGGTCAATGATTTGAATTAGTGGCCGCGTCCACAAGACGCGCGATGCCCCTCTGCAGACACTGACGGCTTACCCCTCACGGGGCCGTCACTGTCTGCCCAGGAGGGGCCAATGCAACTCAGAGATTCCATCCCCGTTTGGCTGCGCGCACCGCGCAATTCGCTCTGGCTCGTCCTCGCCGTCGTGCTGATCGTGTTGATCGCGGCGATCGCCCCGCAAAAGCTCAGCCTCACGATCTACAAGGCCTCGCTCGTCGCGCTCGCCGCCGTCATGGGCTACTGGCTGGACCGGGCCCTGTTCCCGTATGCCCGGCCCGACAGCTACCTGCATAAGGACTGGCGCCTGGGCACCACAGAGCCCGAACATGACGCCGACTTTCCCGTGGTGCAGCCCTACCTGCGCGCCTTCTGCGCGGCGCAGCTGCGCCGGGCCATCGTGGTCGCCGCGGTGGTCATCGGCGTGGCCCAGGGTATCTAGCCATGCGCCGCCGCGTGCTTTGCCTAGCGCTGGCCGCAGCGTTCGCGCAGTGGCCTGTCGCCCGCGCCCAGGTGCCGGATGACGCCCTGCGCTACCGCTCCCTGCTGATCCGTGTGGCGCAGGCCGAATGGGGCCTGCAGGCGCCCGTGGCGGCCTTCGCTGCCCAGGTGCACCAGGAGTCCGCATGGAACCCCGATGCCGTCTCCCGCGTGGGCGCTGCAGGCCTGGCCCAGTTCATGCCGGGCACTGCCCGGTGGATGCCGTCGATCCGCCCCAACCTGGCGAATCCGCAGCCCTACAACCCCGCGTGGGCGCTGCAGGCGATGGTGGCCTACGACCGCTGGCTGTACGACCGCACGCCCGCCCGTTACAGCCCGCTTGATCGCATGCACGTGGCCCTGCGCAGCTACAACGGCGGTCTGGGCCACTGGCAGCAGGAAGCCGCAGCCACGGGCCTGCGCTTGCCTGATCGCCTGCAGGTCGATGCGGCTTGCGGGCTGGCCCGCCGCGCGCCCGTGCACTGCGCGGAAAACCTGGGCTACCCCCACCGCATCCTCGTGGTCCTGCAGCCGCGCTACGCCGCGTGGGGGCCCGGGCTATGAGCATGGCATTCCTGCTTTTGGCTGTGGGCTGCGTGCTGGCTATGGCGGCCAACGACGGGGTGTTTTTGGAAGCCGTGCTCGTGTTGAGCCTCATCGCCGCGGTGGTGTCTTGTGCGAAGGAGCACGCCGCATGACCAATCCACCCTATCGCCTCATTGGGATTGCCCTGCTGATCTGCGCGGCGATCTACGGCGTCAAGCGCTGGGAAGCCCGGCTCATCGCCCGCGGCGATGCCCAGGGCGCAGCCCGCGTGCAAACCGACTGGGACGCCCAGGAAAACGCCCGCAATGCCGCCACCGCCCGCGACAACGCCACCAAGTTCCGCAACGCCGAAAGAGTCGCCCATGAAGATGCCCAACGCGAGGCCAAGCGCCTGGCCCGTGATGCTGCTGCCGCTGATGCTGTGCGCGGGTTGCGCGGCGAGATTGCCCGCCTCAACCAGCGCCCCGATCCCTACCCAGCAGGAAATGCCGGCCTTGCCGCCTGCGCTCGCGAAGCCGCCACCGCCCGAGAGCTTCTCGGAGAAAGCAGCGCTGCGTATCAAGGGCTGGCAGCAGAGGCTGAAGGACTCCGAGACCAGGTGACCGGCTTGCAGGACTTCGCCCTCAACGTGTGCCGCGCTGGCCGACCAGCCGTGCTGCAGGGAGTCGCTCTTGGCCGATGACATCGACCGCGCCAGCGAGCGCGAGGAAGAAGACCTGGCCATCGCACTGCGCGAGCAGGCGCGCCGTGCGGGCCTGGCCGGAAAGACCGTGGCCGACTCGGCCACGGTCTGCCAGCAGGCCGGGTGCGACGAGCCGATACCACGGGAGCGCCGCCAGGCGCTGCCGGGGTGCCAGCTGTGCGTGGACTGCCAGGCACGGAGAGAAAGAACCAAGGGACGGCGATGAACATACAGGTGGATTTTTGGCAGTTGGTGGGCCTGCTGGTGGCCTTCCTGGGCGCTTGCGGTGCTGGCGGCGGGCTGCTGCTCAATCAGGTGCAAAAGCACTTGGACGAGCGCTTCGCGATGCAGGAAAAGATGCGCGAAGAACGCTCCGCAAGCCAGGACAAGGCCCGCGAAGACCAGCACAAGCAGCTGACCGTGCGGCTCGATGGCCTGGAGCAAGTGAACCGCGACGAGACGCTGCAGTGGCAGCGCGTTGAGCGGGAATTCCTGAAGCACATGGCGGAACTGCCCGTGAAGTACGTCATGCGTGACGACTACATCCGGGGCCAATCGATCATCGAAGCCAAGCTCGATGGGCTGGCGGGAAAGCTGGAAAACGCCCAGCTGCGCGCCGTCATCAACCACAACCAGGGAGCCTCCCACCTATGAACCCCGCCATTGACCAGGCACGCATCCGGCGCGAAGCATTGCGCTGGCTTGTCCTGCTCACACTGAACAACGCCCGGCCCATCGGCGCGTTCGAGGGTCCGATCCTGTCCGTTGCGCAGAGCGAATACCCGGACGCAACTCCCATCGAGCTTCGGCGCGAGCTGGACTACCTTGCCGACCGCGAACTGGTGCGGATCGACAAGCAGCCTTCGGGCAGATGGCATGCCGACCTCACGCGCTTCGGCACCGACGTGGCCGAGTACACGATCACGTGCGAGCCGGGCATCGCACGCCCCGCCAAGTACTGGTAGGCGTCGCATGGGAAGAAAGAGCACCGTGAGCCGCCTGCCGGCCGAGATCAAGACGTATATCGAGGCCATGCTCGCCACTGGCGCGCAGACTCTCGACGAGATGATCGCCGACCTGCAGGAGCGGTTTCCCGGTGAGGCGAGCGCGGGCCAGTTGCCCAGCCGCGCCGCGTTGCACCGCTACGGCACCAAGCTGGACCGGCGCCTGGCCGCGATCCGCGCCAGCACCGAGGCCGCCAAGATCATCCAGGCGCATGCGGGCGACGACCAGGACGCCCGCAGCGGAGCGCTGACCGCCCTCATTCAGACCGAGTTGTTCGAGGCCATCCTGGACGTGCAGGAGGCTGTGGACGATCCCGAAAACCCCATCGATCCCGCCGAGCGCGTGGGAATGTTGTCGGCCGCGGCGAAGAACATCGCCACGCTCACCCGTTCGAGCATCAATCTCAAGGAATTCCAGTCCAAGGTGGAAGAAGCCACCCGGCGCAAGATGCTGGCCGAGCAGCAGGCGAACCTGGAGAAGATCGCCAAGAGCCAAGGCATGAGCCAGGAGCAGCTTGATTTCTGGATTCGGGACTTCCTCGGGGTGCGCTGATGGCCGAAGTGATCCAGCCGCTGGCGAGCACCGTCCGCGTCGTCGAATGGGACGAGCTGCCGGCCCGTGCCCGATCGATCCCGGCCAACCTGAACCCGGTGGCCGAGGGCGTGCTGATGCTGCACCAGCGCCAGGCCGTGGCGCTCCCGCATTCGATCATCGCCATCCCGAAGGGCCGGCGGACCGGCATCACGTTCGCGGTCATGCTGCGCAAGACGCTGGTGGCGGCCGCCAGCAAGGAGGCCGGTGGCGATAACGTCTACTACATCGGCGACACCAAGGAAAAGGGCCTGGAGGCCATCGGCTACTGCGCCAAGTTCGCACGCGTGATCGCCAAGGCCCAGGGCCAGGTCTCGCAGATTGAAGAGTTCCTGTTCGAGGACCAGGACCCCGCCACTGGCAATACCCGCCACATCACGGCGTACCGAATCCGGTTCGCCAGCGGCTTCCAGATTTGCGCGCTGTCCAGCCGACCCGCCAACATCCGCGGCCTGCAGGGCCACGTCGTCATCGATGAGGCCGCATTCCACATGGACGTGCAGGGCGTGCTCGATGCGGCCACCGCGCTGCTGATCTGGGGCGGCCAGATCACGGTCATCAGCTCGCAGAACGGAAAGAACAACCCGTTTGCGCAGTTCGTGAGAGACATCGAGGCCGGCCGCTACGGCGAGGACGCCGCGGTGTTCACGGTCACCTTCGATGAAGCGGTGGCGAACGGGCTCTATGAGCGCGTGTGCTGGATGAAGGGCAAGACCCCTACGGCCGAAGACAAGGCCAAGTGGTACGCCAAGATTCGCAACGGCTACGGGGTGCGCAAGGCGGCCATGCGCGAGGAGCTGGACGTGATCCCGCGCGACGGCAACGGCGTTTGCCTGCCCGGCGTCTGGATCGAGAACGCCATGACGCTGGAGCCTAAGCGCGTTCTGCGCCTGGCGCTGGACGATGACTTCTTGCTCAAGAGCCCGGCAGAGCGCGAGGCCTGGACGAAAGACTGGATCGAGCGCAACCTCGACCCCGAGTTGCGGCGACTGGACCCGCAACTGCGCCACGTGTTCTCCCAAGACTATGCGCGGCATCGTGACTTTTCCGTCTGGGGCGCCATCTCGCTGGGGGCCGGCATGCGCCGCCAGCTGCCGCTGTGCATCGAAATGCACAAAGTGCCCTATGCCCAGCAGCGGCAGATTATCTGGCACGCGATCCAACGCCTGCCGCGCCAATGCGGCGGCGCCATGGATGCCACGGGTTCCGGCGAGACGCTGGCCGAGGAAACCGCCGACAAGTTCGGCCGCAGCCGCGTTCACCAGGTCAAGCTGAACCGGGGTTGGTACGGCACCTGGATGCCCAAGCTGGTTCAAGCCTTCGAGGACGGGGTGATCGAACTTCCGGCCGACCCCGATATCGCGGGCGATCTGCGTGCCATCGAGGAGGTGGACGGCATTGCCATGGTGACCAAGGCCCGCCGCAAGGACATCAAAGACCCCGACCTGTACCGCCACGGCGACGCCGCCGTCATGCTTTGCCTTGGCTGGTTCGCCACGCTGCATCTGAGCGCGGCCTTCGACTTCATCCCCGTGCCCGCGCTGCCGCGCGGCTTCGACAACCTCGGCGCGGAAGGCGAGGACCAGGACGACGACCTCCTGGCCCACGCAGAAGCGCACGCCACCTGGTAGAGCCATGGCAACCTCCCGCATCCTCGGCCCTGACGGCCAGCCCATCACCACGCCCGACCTGAAAGAGCCGCAGACCTCGCGGCTCTTGCACTTGCAGGGCGAACTGCAAAGCCACCCCACGCGCGGCCTCACGCCGACCCGGCTCGCGCGCATCCTGGACGCAGCGGAACAGGGCGACCTCACGGCCCAGTTCGAACTGTTCGAGGACATGGAGGAAAAGGACGGACACATCGCCAGCGAGATGAGCAAGCGCCGCCGTGCCTGCGTTCTGGACTGGGAGGTGGTCGCGCCTCCCAACGCCAGTACGGCCGAATCCAAAGCCGCCGAGCAGCTGGGCGAGCTCATGACCGAGATTCCGGATTTCGAGGACATGGTGTTCGACGTGACCGACGCCATCGGCAAAGGCTTTGCCTGCCTGGAACTGGAGTGGCACCGCGTGGAACGCTGGTGGGTGCCCAAGACCATCACGCACCGCCCGCAGAACTGGTTCAGCCTGCACCGCGGCTACTGCCAGGAACTGCGCCTGCGCTCCAACACCACCGAGGACGGCAAGCAGGGCGAGGCCCTGCAGCCCTTCGGCTGGATCACGCACGTGCACAAGGCCAAGAGCGGCTACCTGGAGCGGTCGGCCTTGTTCCGCCAGCTGGTCTGGACGTACCTGTTCAAGAACTACAGCGTCGGCGACCTGGCCGAGTTCCTGGAGATCTATGGCATCCCCCTGCGCGTGGGCAAGTACCCGGCCAGCGCGAGCGAAAAGGAAAAGGCCACCCTGCTGCGCGCCCTGGTGGGCGTGGGCCACAACGCCGCGGGCATCGTGCCCGAGGACATGGTGATCGAGTTCCACAACGCGGCCACGGGCGACCCGAAAGCCTTCGAGCTCATGATGAGCTGGTGCGAGAAGAACCAGAGCAAGGTGATCCTGGGCGGCACGCTCACCAGCGGCGCCGATGGCAAGAGCAGCACCAACGCGCTGGGCAACATCCACAACGAAGTGCGCAAGGACCTGCGCGACGGCGACGTGCGCCAGTGCAATACGACGCTGAGCCGCGACCTTGTTTACGCGATCGCTGCCCTCAACGGACTGGCGCCGGGCGGCATGCGCCGCGCACCCCTCATGCGGCTCAATGCGCAAGAGCCCGAGGACCTCACGGCCTATGCGGATGCGCTGCCCAAGCTCGTGGCCATCGGCGTGCGCCCCACCGTGCAGTGGGCCCACGAGCGCCTGGGCATTCCGGTGGCGCAAGACGGCGAGGCCGTGCTGGGCCTGCCCGCCGCCCCTGTGCCGCCAGTGCCCCC
>NZ_BAAJYS010000167.1:0-8122 GCF_057543315.1 Acidovorax sp. KPB24-07 | reverse complement strand
ACGCAGCAGAACGCCGCGCTGGTCGAGGAGTCCACCGCCGCCTCGGGCGTGCTCAACGAGCAGGCGCACAACCTGTCGCGCACCGTGGCCGGCTTCACGCTGGACAAGCACGCCGCAGGCCACGGCGGCGCGACGCCCCTCGCCCTGCCACGCTGAAAAGCGACGGCCGCCACCGCCCCTTGCCCACCATGAACGGTGCCAGCAGCCAGACCCAGATCGCCCAGCAGGTGGTGGAATCCATCCTGGCGCAAAAGCTCGCCCCCGGCGAGCGGCTGGGCGAGCAGGCGCTGGCCACCCTGTTCGGCGTGAGCCGCACCCTGGTGCGCGAGGCGCTCATGCAACTGCAGGCCCGTGGCTTCGTCGAGGTGCGGCCGCGCCGGGGCTGGTACGTGGTGGAGCCTTCGGTGGAAGACGCCCGCGATGCCTTCTCGGCGCGGCGCATCGTGGAATCCGGCATCCTGGCCGAAGCCGGGCGGCCGCTGCAGGCGGTGGTGCGCCGCCTGCGCCAGCACATCGCGCAGGAGCAGCAGGCCATCGACGATGCGGATGCCGCCACCCGGGCCTTTCTGCTGGCCGACTTCCACGTGTGCCTGGCCGAAGCCCTGGGCCACCGCAGCCTGAGCGGCATCCTGCGTGACCTCACCGCGCGCACCACGCTGGCCGCCTCGCTCTACCAGTCGCGCCACGAGGCCAGCCAGTCGTGCGCCGAGCACGCCGCCATCGTCGAGGCCCTCGAGCGCGGCGATACGGCCCTGGCGCGCGAGCGCATGCTGGCGCACATCGGGCATGTGGAGCAGGCGCTCGATTCGCAGGCGCCCCGCACGCACGACCGCCTGCGCGACTCGCTGGCGCCGCTGCCGGCGCGGGACGGCACGCGGGGCTGATTCGCACGCGCCAGCCCATCGGGCGCGCCACCGGTTCGCCATCCCATCTCCGTTTAGAGGCAGTTCCCCAGGCGGCATGGGCGGCGCGGGCGTAGCATTCGTGCCCCACAGCGACAGACACGACCCGCCACCATGCCCCCAACCGAAGGTCGTGCCCCGTCCGTCGGCCGCTCCCCCCTCGGGCGCCCCAGCGCCCAGCGCGCGCAGGAGCTGCGCCAGATCATTGTCGATGTGGCGGCCGCCCTCATGCTGGAGCACGGCTACGCGGGCACCAGCATGGAAGCCATCGCCACTGCGGCGGGCGTGACGAAGCGCACCATCTACACCCGGTTCGAGTCCAAGGAAAACCTGCTGCGCGAGGTGCTGGCGGCCGCCGCGCTGCCGGCATTGCAGCTCGATTTCCAGTTCGCGCCCGGCCTGCCCCTGCAGGACAAGCTGGTGCGGATCGGCATGGAAATGAATGCCACGCTGCTGCACCCCGGCATGCAGAACTGGCTTCGATTCGCCATCCATGGCATCTCGCTCCACCCGGAGCTGGCCCCACTGGTCCATGGATTGATCGAGCAATACCTGGCGCTGCTGGCGCATCATCTGGCGGACTTGTTCGCCAGCGAAGCCATGGTGGTGGAAGACCTGCCCACCCTGGCGAAGGTGTTCGCCAGCCTGATCTCGTCGCCGGCGCAGAACCTGGCGGCCTTCGCGATGCATCCCGGATCGCCCGAGGAGCAGGCGCAGCTCATGCACCGGTCCGTGGCGGTGTTCCTGGCCGGCTGCCGCGCCACCTGAGCGCCAGCAGGGTTTCAACATCTCCTCTTGTTGTTGCTTGCTGACAGGCCTGGCCATTAATGAAACCCATCAGTTTCATTTCTGATAGGATTTGAAACCATTGGTTACACAGGCAGTGGCACGGTCCCGCGATGGGTTTCTGCAAGGCTTCGCCATCCGCTCCCACAACGACAAAAGACAACAGCGGCTCTCGACCTTGCTGGCAAGAGGTGCATCACGGCGCCTCTTGAATCAACGCCCCTCCACCCAGTGCTCACGAGGCACGGGCCATTCCTGCGGCAATCCAATGCGTCGCCAGCGCCACCGCTGGTTTTTGACAATCCAAACGGGCTTCGAAAATGGAATGGTTTAAACGAATGAAGGTCGGCACCAAGCTGATCGCCGGCTTTCTGGCAGTCGCGGCGATCGGCGCGTTGATCGGTACGGCCGGCATCCTGCGATCCAGTGAGATCAATGACCTGGCGGATCTGATGTACGAGCGCGAAGTGGTCGGCCTGTCCCATGCGGCGGACGCCAATATCCAGCTCATCGCTGCAGGCCGGGCGATTCGCAATGCCCTGCTCGCATCGACGCAGGAGGAGCGGCGTACCCACACGGAATCGGTGCAGGCCCGCTTGAAGGCGATGCACGAATCGCTGAACAAGACAGACAACTTCTCCGTGACGGCACAGGGCAAAGCCCTGGTGGCCGAGAGCCAGAAAGCTGCCAAGGCCTACGACGATGGCATTCAATCCGTCCTCGCGCTGCTGCAGACAGAAGAATTGGCGAACACGCGTGCCTCGGTGACCAGAATCCACGAAGTCAGGCAGCTCGCCGACAAGGCCGACGAGCTGCTGGGACAGATCGTCGAACGCAAGCGCAGCAATGCCAAAAGCCTGAACGACAAGACCACCGAGATCTACCTCCAGGTGCGCCTCATCCTCATCAGCCTCACGATCGGCGGCGTGGTCCTGGGCATCCTGATCGGCGTCCTGCTCACGCGGGGGCTCACGCGCCAACTGGGCGGCGAGCCGGGCGATGTGGCCCGGGTGGCCGGTGCCATCGCGCAGGGGGATCTGACCGTCCCCATCGACACCTCCCGCGCTGCTCCGGGCAGCGTGGTGGCGGCCATGCAGACCATGCAGACCTCGCTGCGCGAGGTGGTCGGCACGGTGCGCGCCAGCAGCGGAAACATCGCCGTGGGCGCGACCCAGATCGCCACCGGCAACGCCGACCTGTCGCAACGCACCGAAGAGCAGGCGAGCAACCTGGAGGAGACCGCTGCCTCCATGGAGGAGCTGACCAGCACGGTGATGAGCAGCGCGGACACCGCCAAGCAGGCCGCCCAACTGGCCCAGTCCGCCAGCCAGGCCGCGCAAAAGGGCGGCGAGGTGGTCGGGCAGGTCGTGTCGATGATGGGGGAGATCAACCACTCGTCCCAGCGGATTTCCGACATCATCGGCGTCATCGACGGCATCGCGTTCCAGACCAACATCCTGGCCCTCAATGCCGCCGTCGAGGCGGCCCGGGCCGGCGAGCAGGGCCGCGGTTTCGCGGTAGTGGCCAGCGAGGTCCGCAGCCTCGCCCAAAAGAGCGCCGAAGCCGCCAAGGAGATCAAGACGCTCATCCACGACAGCGTGGACAAGGTGGCCAACGGAAGCCAGCTCGTCAATGCGGCGGGCACCTCCATGGAGGACATCGTCGGGCAGGTCCAGCGCGTCAGCCACCTGATCCAGGAAATCACGTCGGCGACGCAGGAGCAGACCTCGGGCATCAGCCAGATCAACGAAGCCGTGATGCAGCTCGACCAGGTGACGCAGCAGAACGCGGCCCTGGTGGAGGAATCCGCGGCGGCGGCCGACAGCCTCGACCAGCAGGTCAAGCAACTGGTGGCCGCCGTGGGCGTCTTCAAGCTCGACGAAGCCGCACCCCTGCCTTCGGCACCGCCGGCTGCGGCCAGGGCGAATGCCCCGCTCCTGCGCCCGCGCGAGGCGCCGGTGCATCGCAGCCAGCCGGCCCGCACCCTCCCCCCACGCCAGGGCGGCGGCACGGCCCGCGCCGCGCGCACTGCCTCCGAAGGACAGCCAGGAAGCGTGGGAAAGCTTCTGAAGCCGTGCGATGGCGGCGCGATGGCGACACCATGGCGACGGGATGCCCGCACCATGGCGGCGCCATCGCGCGGGCCCTTGCGAACGCGTTGCACGCCATGCGCAATCCGCATTGGCAGGGAGGATTTCCGCGCCCCGCTTGGAGTAAGCTCCCTGCGCATTTCTCCCTAGGATCTCCATCCATGACACAACACACACTGTCCGCAGCCGAGCAGGCCCTGCGCGAAGCCGCGCTCGAATACCACCGCAACCCCAGCCGCGGCAAGATTTCGGTCACGCCGACCAAGCCGCTGTCCAACCAGCGTGACCTGTCGCTGGCCTATTCGCCGGGCGTGGCCTACCCCTGCCTGGACATCCAGGCCGACCCGTCGCTGGCGTTCGACTACACGGCGCGCGGCAACCTGGTGGGTGTGATCACCAACGGCACGGCCGTGCTGGGCCTGGGCGACATCGGTCCGCTGGCTGGCAAGCCGGTGATGGAGGGCAAGGGCTGCCTGTTCAAGAAGTTCGCGGGCGTGGACGTGTTCGACATCGAGCTGGCCGAGCGCGATCCCGACAAGCTGGTGGAGATCATCGCGTCGCTGGAGCCCACGCTCGGCGGCATCAACCTGGAAGACATCAAGGCGCCCGAGTGCTTCTACATCGAGCGCGAACTCTCCAAGCGCCTGAACATCCCGGTGTTCCACGATGACCAGCACGGCACGGCCATCATCTCCAGCGCCGCGCTGCTGAACGGCCTGGAACTGGTGGGCAAAGAGATCGGCGCGGTGAAGGTGGCCGTGTCGGGCGCGGGCGCCGCCGCCATCGCCTGCCTGGACGTGATGGTGGGCCTGGGCGTGAAGCGCGAGCACATCTTCGTGGTGGACTCCAAGGGCGTGATCCACGACGGCCGCGCGAACCTCGACGAATCCAAGGCCCGCTACGCTCAAAAGACCGAGGCCCGCACGCTGGCCGACGTGGTCAACGGCGCCGACGTGTTCCTGGGCTGCTCGGCCCCCGGCGTGCTGACGGCCGAGATGGTCAAGACCATGGCCGACAAGCCGATCATCCTGGCCCTGGCCAACCCCGAGCCCGAGATCCGCCCCGAGCTGGCCAAGGCCGTGCGCCCCGACTGCATCATCGCCACGGGCCGTTCGGACTATCCGAACCAGGTCAACAACGTGCTGTGCTTTCCGTACATCTTCCGCGGCGCGCTCGACTGCGGCGCGACCAAGATCACGCAGGAGATGAAGCTGGCCTGCGTGCGCGAGATCGCCGACCTCGCCAAGGCCGAGATGAGCGACGAGGTGGCCGCGGCCTATGCGGGCCAGGAGCTGTCCTTCGGCCCCGACTACCTCATCCCCACGCCCTTCGACGTGCGCCTGATCCTGCGCATCGCCCCCGCCGTGGCCAAGGCGGCCGAGGCCTCGGGCGTGGCCACGCGGCCCATCCAGGACTACGCGGCCTACCGCGAAAGCCTCACCCGCTTCGTCTACCAGACCAGCATGTTCATGCGCCCGGTCTTCACCGCCGCCAAGGCCGCCCCCCAGCGCGTGGCCTATGCCGAGGGCGAGGACGACCGCGTGCTGCGCGCGGCGCAGGTGGCCGTCGACGAAGGCCTGGCGCGCCCGATCCTGATCGGCCGCCCCGCCGTCATCGCCACGCGCATCGCGAAGGCCGGCCTGCGGCTACAGCCGGGCAAGGACGTGGAGATCTGCAACCCCGAGGACGATCCGCGCTTTCGCCAGTACTGGGAGGCCTACCACCAGCTCATGGGCCGCGACGGCATCACGCCCGAGGCCGCCAAGGCCGCGGTGCGCCGCTCCAACACGCTGATCGGCGCGCTCATGGTGCGCCTGGGCGACGCCGACGCGCTGCTGTGCGGGCTGGTGGGCCGCTTCGACCACCACCTGGAGCATGTGCGCCAGGTGATCGGCCTGAAGGAAGGCACGCCGGACTTCGCCACGGTGAACGCGCTCACGCTGGACCAGCACACGCTGTTCATCGCCGACACGTACATCAACGAGGCGCCCGATGCCGAGCAACTGGCCGCGATCGCGCTGATGGCGGCCGAGGAAGTGCAGCGCTTCGGCCTGCCGCCGAAGGTGGCGTTCCTGTCGCACTCCAACTACGGCTCGTCCACGCGCCCCTCGGCCCGCAAGATGCGCGCGGCACGCGACCTGTTCGTGAAGGCGGCGCCCCACATCGAGTGCGACGGCGAACTGCACGGTGACTCGGCCCTGTCGGAGAAGATCCGCCACACCGCGCTGCTGGAAGGCACGCTGTCGGGCTCGGCCAACGTGCTGATCTGCCCCAACCTGGACGCGGCGAACATTCTGTTCAACGTGCTCAAGACCACCGGCAGCCACGGCACCACCATCGGCCCGATCCTGCTGGGCGCCGCGGCATCGGCCCATGTGCTGACGCCCTCCTCCACCGTGCGCCGCGTGGTCAACATGACCGCGCTGGCCGCGGCGAACGCGGCAGCGGCCAAGGCCCGCTGAACGCAAGGGCGCCGCCCGCACCATCCCCGCCCGGGGGACGGGGCTGGCGGCAGGCGCCTGCGCAAGGCACGGCGCCCCATGACCGGCTGACATCTCCGGGATGGAAGATCGATCCCCCGCGCCTCACGCGCGGCGGGGCCTTTGTGCCGGAACATCCAGGCGGTTGTCGATGTGCGAGGCCTCGGCCGCCTCCACGCTCGCCATCTGCACCACCAGATCCACGCCCTGCGTCTTCTGCACCGTGTTGCGCTCGTACGAGCGCAGCGAATAGGGCTGCTTGGCCGCTGGGTCCTTCCACTGCGCCTCGATCGTTTCGGCCAGCGCGGAGACCGCCTGCGGCAGGCCGCTCGGGTGCTGCGCGCACAGCTGCATCGACGAGCGGTAGGCATCGTCGCGCGCGCGGGCCTCGGGCGTCACGATGTAGCGCGCGGCGAAGCTGTGGGTGGGCGCCGCGTGGTCGCGGATGTCGGCCAGCAGGCCATCCAGGCGTTCAGGGTCGGCGCCGGCCTCCACCCATTCTCCGAGCTCCGGCGTCACCGCGTTCATGAAGGCGTCGACCTTCTGGTACTCCGTCTCGACGAACGACATCGGGTGCAGGCGGCCGTCCTCGTACACCGCCTCCCGCCGCTGGAACTGGCCCGCGAGGATGTGCTCCGCGCTCACGCCGGCTTGCACCGCCGCGAGCGCCAGGTCCACCCCGCCGGAAAACGAGGTGCTCGAAGCCACGCTGGCGGACGGGCCGGCCGACACCTTGGCCCCGGCCCCGACCCGCGTGGCATGCCCCGCGATCGACCGCTCCACGCGCATGCGCCCGGTGGCGTCGGCATAGTGCTTGGTGACGTTGCGCTGGGCCTCCACGAAGCCGCCCACGCCGGCGCTCACCTTGGCGCCCCATTTGCCGATCGAACCCATCAGGTCCGCACCCAGCCCATGCCGGCGGCGGCCATCGCCGGCCAGGCCGATGCGGTTGACCGTCAGCTCGGGAAAGTCCTGCAGCAGGCGCTGCAGCAGCGGGGTGGCGTCGTCCGCCTGCGCCCCGCCCTCGCTGCCGTCGAGCAACGCGTCCACCAGCGCCGAGAACTCCGCCCGCAGCTCCGGCACCGGCCGGCCGACCCGCGGCAGGCGCAGGGAGATGCCCTGGATTTCGGCCTCTTCCTTGCCGTAGAACACGGTATCGAGGTTGACCCCCGCCTTGGCCACACCGATGTCCGGCCCGACGAAGGCGCCGACCCCGATCTGCTTGGAGGCCTGGCGCTGCGATCCCAGCACCAGCTCCATGTCGTAGGGGGGCATGGCGATCTCGAAGACCGCCTGGCGGCCGCGCTGCGCCCGGCCATCGACCCGCCCGCGCAGGAAGAAGGCGCTCGCCACCGCGCTGATCGACGACGTGATCTGCCGCAGCCCCACCCCGACCAGCCCGCCGCTGCTCAGCCGCAGCCGGGAAGAGCCCTCGATGTTGGCGATGATGTCCTTCAGGGCCGAACGCACGGTCTCGCGCGTGATCACCGGCACCCGGGTGTCCCGTCCCTCGGCCTCTTCCTCGGCGCGCACAAGCGCCGTGGAGACGGCCTGCACCCAGGGCGCCTCCTGGGCTGGCGCTCCTTCCTCCGTGGGTTGCGCCGCCTGCGCCCCGTCGCTGCCGCTCGCTGGGCGGACCTCGGCAAACCACGCACTCATCGCCTGCGAATCCAGGCGCAGGTCCGCCAGGGCCTGCAGCTGCTTCGATTGGGCCAGTTGCTCCGCCAAACCAGGTCCGGCATTGCTCGACACCCGGACCGCCAGGCGGGCCGCGATGTCGGCGCGGGCCGCCTCGTCGAAGCCGGCCCGCTCCAGCGGCTGCGGTGCCGGCGTCTGCAGGCAATGCTCCAGCACGGCCGCTCGC
>NZ_BAAJYS010000166.1:0-8273 GCF_057543315.1 Acidovorax sp. KPB24-07 | reverse complement strand
CTGGCGCTGGACGAAGCCGCCGCCGCGGCGATGCGCCGCCACCCCGACCGCCGCTTCGAGGTGCGCTACCCCGACGCCCTGCCGCTGCGGGCCGACCGCGAGCGGGCCCGTTACAGCACCTGGTACGAGCTGTTCCCCCGCTCCACCTCCCCCACCGCGGGCTTGCACGGCACGTTCCGCGACGTCGAGGCGCGCCTGGCCGATATCGCGGCCATGGGCTTCGACGTGCTGTATTTCCCACCCATCCATCCCATCGGGCGGGAGCAGCGCAAGGGCAAGAACAATGCCCTGGCCGCGGGGCCCGACGACGTGGGCAGCCCCTGGGCCATCGGCGCGAAGGAAGGCGGGCACAAGGCCATCCTGCCCGAACTGGGCACCGTGCAGGACTTTCGCCGGCTGGTCGTGGCCGCCAAGGAGCAGGGCCTGGAAGTGGCGCTGGACATTGCCTTCCAATGCGCGCCGGACCACCCCTATGTGAAGGAACACCCCGACTGGTTCCGCTGGCGCCCCGACGGCACGGTGCAGTACGCCGAGAACCCGCCCAAGAAGTACCAGGACATCTATCCCTTCAACTTCGAATGCGACGACTGGCGCGGCCTGTGGGGCGAACTCAAAAGCGTGTTCGAGCACTGGATCGGCGAGGGCGTGCGCATCTTCCGGGTGGACAACCCGCACACCAAGGCCTTTCCGTTCTGGGAATGGGTGATCGCCGAGATCCAGCGCGACCACCCGGACACGATCTTCCTGGCCGAAGCCTTCACGCGGCCCAAGGTGATGCACGGGCTGGCCAAGCGGGGCTTCACCCAGTCGTACACCTACTTCACGTGGCGCAACACCAAGCACGAGCTGACGGAGTACTTCACCGAGCTGTCCACCGGACCGGGCCGCGAGTATTTCCGGCCCAACGCCTGGCCCAACACGCCGGACATCCTGCACGAGCACCTGCAGGGCGGCGAGCCGGCCGTCTTCATGGCACGGCTGGTGCTGGCCGCCACGCTGGCCGCCAACTACGGCATCTACGGCCCGGCCTATGAACTGCTGGAGCACCTGCCGCGCGGGCCGGGCAGCGAGGAATACCTCGACTCCGAAAAGTACCAGCTGCGCCACTGGGACCTGGAGCGCCCCGGCAACCTGCGCGCCTTCATCACCCGCGTGAACCAGATCCGGCGCGAGAACCCGGCCCTGCATGCGGACCACAGGCTGCGCTTCCTGCATGTGGACAACGACCAGCTGCTGGCTTACATGAAGCACTCCGCTGACGGACGGAACATCGTGGTCACCGTGGTCAACCTGGACCCGCACCACCCGCAGTCGGGCTGGCTGCGGCTGTCGGCGGCGGACATCGCGGCCACCGACCCCTCCACGTCCGACATGCCGGCCTCGCAGCCCGCACCCCCTCCCACTGACTGGCAGATGCACGACCTGCTGAGCCAGCAGCGATTCGTCTGGCAGGGCGATGCGCACTACGTGCTGCTGGACCCGCACCGCTCGCCCGCCCACGTGTTCGTGGTGCGCCGGCGCGTCGGCCGCCACGACGACTTCGACCATTTTGAATAAAAAGAAGAGCCGCCCATGAATGCACCTTTGGTCCACCCCCTGCCCGAGCCAGAGCCGGCCGTTACCCCCGAGAACACGGAGATCGACACCAGCGACGATCCCCAGTGGTACCGGGACGCGGTCATCTACCAGCTCAACGTCAAGGCCTTCTTCGACACCAACGGCGACGGGGTGGGCGATTTCAAGGGCGTGACCGCTAAGCTCGACTACGTGAAGGACCTCGGGGTCAACACGATCTGGCTGATGCCGTTCTACCCATCGCCGCTGCGCGACGACGGCTACGACATCTCCGAGTACGAAGACGTCCACCCGCAGTACGGCACGCTGGACGACTTCCGCGAGATGCTGGACGCGGCCCACCAGCGCGGCCTGCGCGTGATCACCGAGCTGGTCATCAACCACACCTCCGCCGAGCACCCCTGGTTCCAGCGCGCGCGCACCGCGCCGCCCGGCTCGCCCGAGCGCGACTTCTACGTGTGGAGCGACACCGACCAGATCTATCAGGGCACGCGCATCATCTTCACCGACACCGAGACGTCGAACTGGGCCTGGGACCCCGTGGCCAAGGCCTATTACTGGCACCGGTTCTTCAGCCACCAGCCGGACCTGAACTTCGACAACCCGCTGGTGATGGAGGCCGTGCTCAAGACCATGCGTTTCTGGCTCGACATGGGTGTGGACGGCTTCCGGCTGGACGCGATCCCCTACCTGATCGAGCGCGACGGCACCAGCAACGAGAACCTGCCCGAAACGCACGCGGTGATCAAGCGGCTGCGCGCCGCGATCGACGCCGAATACAAGAACCGCTTCCTGCTGGCCGAGGCCAACATGTGGCCAGAGGACGTGCGCGAGTATTTCGGCGATGGCGACGAATGCCACATGGCCTACCACTTCCCGCTGATGCCGCGCATGTACATGGCCATCGCCCAGGAAGACCGCCACCCCATCGTCGAGATCCTGCAGCAGACGCCCGACATTCCCGACGGCTGCCAGTGGGCGATCTTCCTGCGCAACCACGACGAGTTGACGCTGGAGATGGTGACCAGCAAGGAACGCGACTACATGTACACCATGTACGCCGCCGACATGCGCGCACGCATCAACCTCGGCATCCGCCGCCGCCTGGCGCCGCTGATGGAAAACGACATCGACCGCGTGAAACTCATGAACGGCATGCTGCTGTCCATGCCCGGCTCGCCCATCATCTACTACGGCGACGAGATCGGCATGGGCGACAACGTGTTCGTGGGTGACCGCAACGGCGTGCGCACGCCGATGCAGTGGAACCCCGACCGCAACGCCGGCTTCTCGCGCGCCGACCCGCAGCGGCTGTACCTGCAGCCCATCATGGATGCCGTGTACGGCTACGAGGCGCTGAACGTCGAGGCCCAGGCCAGCGACCAGAGTTCGCTGCTCAACTGGACCCGCCGCATGCTGGCCGTGCGCAAGACCAGCCGGGCCTTCGGGCGTGGCCGGCGCATCTTCCTGAAGCCGGGCAACCGCAAGATCCTCGCCTACATCAGCGAACACGGCGACGACGTGATCCTGACCGTGTTCAACCTGTCTCGCGCCGCCCAGCCGGTGGAGCTGGACCTGTCGGCCTACAAGGGGCGCGCCCCACTGGAAATGCTGGGCCGCGTCACCTTCCCGCCCATCGGCGACCTGCCCTACCTGCTCACGCTGCACTCCTACGGGTTCTACTGGTTCCGCCTGTCCACCGAGGCGCAGGTGCCCTCCTGGCACCAGGACGGGCTCGACCTGCAGGAGCGCCCGGTGCTGGTGCTGTTCGACGGCTGGACCAGCTTCTTCCGCGAAAACGTGATGCCCTGGCGCATCGGCATGGCCGAACGCATGCGCGTGCAATTCGAATCCGACACGCTGCCGCGCTACATCGAGCTGCAGCGCTGGTACGCCGGCAAGGGCACGGCCATCGAGCGCGCACGCATCCAGGACCACACCGTGTGGAAGACCGAGGGCGGCTATGAATGGATGCTGCCGATCCTGAATGTCGAGGCCCCGTCCACGCCGCCTGCCTCGTACTTCGTTCCCCTGGCCCTGGCATGGGAAGAAGGCGATGAAGAGCGCATGCGCCGGCTCTCGCCCGGCGGCGTGGCGCGCGTGCGCCAGCAGGCCAACGTGGGCGTGATGGGCGACGCCTTCCACGACGAGGCCTTCTGCCGCGCGGTGGTGCGGGCCATCGGTGCCAACGAACAACTGGGAACCGACCGCGGCGGCACGCTGCGTTTTCGCAGCACCGTGGCCTTCGCCGGGATGGCGCAGGGGCTGGATGACCTCACCGTGGGCCGCCCGGGCGCGCAGAGCAGCAACACCGTGGTCACCCTGGGCGAAAAGCTGTTCCTCAAGGGCTACCGGCACGTGCGCAACGGGGTCAATCCCGAGCTGGAGGTGGGCCGCTTCCTGACCGAGGCCGCGCGCTTCGAGCATTGCGTGCCGGTGGGCGGCGCGGTCGAGTACGTCGCGGGCGACGGCACGACCATGACGCTGGCCCTGGTGCAGTCCTACGTGTCCAACCAGGGCGACGGCTGGGAATACACCCTGGGCTACCTGGAGCGGTTTCTGGAAGACACGCGCATCGCCTCGGGCGCCACGGCGGACGTGCATGGAGGCTTCCTCGCGCTGGTGCGAACCCTCGGCCGCCGCACCGCCGGCCTGCACCGGGCACTCGCGCTGCGCACCGGCAACCCGGCGTTCGATCCGGAGCCGGTCACCGCGCAGGACGTGCAGGCCTTCCATGAGCGGGCCTTGGCCGAGGCGGCCGACACGCTGGCGCTGCTGGAGCAGCGCATGGCCGACCTGCCCCCCGCCGCGCGCACCGATGCCCAGGCCCTGCTGGCCCGGCGCGCCACCCTCATGGACCGCATCGGCCAGGGTACCGGCGTGACCCCTTCGGGCCACAAGACGCGCTACCACGGCGACTACCACCTGGGCCAGGTGCTGGTGACCGACAACGACTTCGTCATCATCGACTTCGAGGGCGAACCCGGCCGCACCTTCGAGCAGCGCCGCGCCAAGAGCTCGCCCCTGCGCGACGTGGCCGGCATGCTGCGCTCGTTCAACTACGCCCGCTGGGCCGCGCTCAAGCGGATGACACAGTCCACCGAGGAGATGCTGCGCCTGGACGAAGCGGCCCAGCAATGGGAACGCGAGACGCGCGCCGCGTTTCTCGATGCCTATGCCGCCGAGGCCAGCGCCCCGGCCACCCACCCCGGCGCCCACCTGGAGGTGGCCCCCGTGCCGGACGGCGCCATCGTGGCGCTGTTCGAGATCGAGAAGGCGCTGTACGAGCTGCGCTACGAACTCGGCAACCGCGTCGATTGGGCGCAGGTGCCGCTGCAGGGGCTGCTGGCGCTCATCGGCGCCGCGGCCTCGCCCTCGCCCGCCCCTGCGGCACCGTAGGCGCCCGTCACCCGGCCCGTCAACGACCGTCCACGTTCACCCGATCAATTGAGGGCACCCTCCATGGAAAATTTCAGCATTCATCTGGAACCGGCCCGCGCCATGCTGCTGCAGGTCAGCGCATTCCTGCCGCGGCTTCTCATCGCCCTGCTCGTCGTCGCAGCCGGCTGGCTGGTGGCCAAGGCGGCGCGCTTCGCCGTGACCCGCGGGCTGCGCGCGATCAACTTCCAGGTGCTCACGCAGCGCGCCGGGCTCGACGGCTTTCTGAAGCAAGGCGGCGTGCAGGGCGACACCACCAGCATCTTCGGCATCCTGGTCTATTGGCTGGTCATCCTCGCCTCGCTGCTCATCGCCTTCAACGGTCTGGGCCTGAGCTACGTGACCGCGCTGCTCAGCCGCGTGGTGTGGTTCGTGCCCAACCTGTTCATCGCGCTCATCATCCTCGCGCTGGGCGCATACTTCGGCCGCTTCGTCGGCGAGATGGTGGCCGCGCAGGGCCGGCGCAGCGGCCTGAAGGAAACCGTGCTGCTGGGCAAGCTGGCGCAGTACGCGATCGTGGCCTTCGTCGTGCTGATCGCGCTCGACCACCTGCGCATCGGCGGCGACATCGTGCGCCAGAGCTTCCTCATCGTGCTGGGCGGCGCGGTGTTCGCCCTGGCGCTGGCCTTCGGCTTAGGGGGCAAGGACCGCGCGGCCGAGTGCATCGAGCACTGGTGGCCGCGCAAGCGCGGCCCGGGCGACGGCCCCGCGGGCGACGACCAGCGCATTCCATGACACCCGCCCGGCCGCGTCAACGGCGCTGCCCACCAAGCTGCTGAGACGGCACGTTCCAGGCCCCCCTGGGCGCCCCACCCCGCGCTGTGCCGCGGGGTTTCTTTTGCCCTGCTTGTCATGGCGCGGTGCGCAGGGCCAAGCCGCACGGGAAAACCCCACCCCCCAGCGTCAGGCTTTTTTCAGCAGCCCGGGAGTACGATCGGCGCCACTGCCGGCCCTGCGTCCACGCGCAGCGGCCGGGCCGCCGTATTTCAATAATTCCCCAAGTTCTCCAGGAGACAAACCGTGTCAGGACTCCTCAAATTGGCCATGGGCATGGACTGGATTTCCACCAAGCTCAGCAAGGTGGCCGGATGGGCCGTGCTCGCCGCCGCTCTGATTTCCGCCACCAACGCGATCATCCGCTACGGCCTGGACATGAGTTCCAACGCCTGGCTCGAGATCCAGTGGTACCTCTTCGCCACCACCGTGATGCTGGGCGCGCCGCTGGTGCTCAAGCTCAACGAGCACGTGCGCGTGGACATCATCTACGGCCGGCTGCGCGGCAAGAAGCCCGTGCTGGTGGACCTGTTCGGCCTGATCGTCTTCCTGCTGCCGGTGATGGGCCTGCTCACCTGGCTGACGGCGCCGTTCTTCTGGCACATGCTGGTGTCGGGCGAGATGTCCGGCAACATCGGAGGCCTGATCCGCTGGCCCGCCGCGCTGCTGATGCCCCTGGGCTTCGGCGCGATGTTCCTGCAAGGCGTGGCCGAGATCATCAAGCGCGTGGCCTACCTGCGCGGCGACATCCAGATGAATACGCACTACGAGAAGCCGGTGCAGTAAGCACCCGCCCGCCCCTGCCCCACCGACTTCTCTCAGGACGACACCAGAATGCACATGGAAAACTTTGCCCCGATCATGTTCGCGGGGCTGATCGTGATCATGCTGATCGGGTTCCCGGTCGCGTTTTCGCTCGCGGCCCTGGGCCTGTTCAGCGGCTTCTTCGCCATCGAGATGGGCTGGTTCCCGGCCAACTTCATGGCGAACCTGCCGATCAACATGTTCGGCATCCTGTCCAACGACCTGCTGCTGGCCATTCCGTTCTTCACGCTCATGGGCGCGGTGCTCGAGAAATGCGGCCTGGCCGAGGACATGCTCGACTCCATGGGCCAGCTGTTCGGCCCGGTGCGCGGCGGGCTGGGCTACTCGGTCATCATCGTGGGCTTCATCCTCGGGGCCATCACCGGCACCGTCGCCGGCCAGGTGATCGCCATGGCCATGATCTCGCTGCCGGTGATGATGCGCTACGGCTACAACATGCGCTACTCCACCGGCGTGCTGGCGGCCTCGGGCACCATCACGCAGCTGGTGCCGCCCTCGCTGGTGCTGATCGTCATGGCCGACCAGCTCGGCCGTTCGGTGGGCGATATGTACAAGGGCGCCTGGGGCCCCGCCATCCTGCAGGTGCTGATCTTCGCCATCTACACCTTCCTGCTGGGCCGCTTCCGCCCCGAGTACGTGCCCGGCCTGCCCAAGACGGCGCGCACGCTGCACGGCTGGGCCCTGTGGGGCAAGTGCCTGCGCGGCATCATTCCCTCGGCCATCCTGATCTTCGCGGTGCTGGGCTCCATGGGTGGCCTGCCCTTCATGGACCACGCCATCGCCACGCCGACCGAAGCCGGTGCCATGGGCGCGGTGGGCTCGCTGATCCTGGCGGCCATCCACAAGCGGCTCACGTGGCAGCTCATCAAGGAAGCGATGGACGGCACCATGCGGCTCACGGCCATGGTGGTGTTCATCCTGATCGGCTCGCGGGTGTTCTCGCTGGTGTTCCAGGGCGTGGATGGCGCCATCTGGATCGAACACCTGCTGAGCGACCTGCCAGGCGGCCAGATCGGCTTCCTGATCGTGGTGAACATCTTCATCTTCTTCCTGGCGTTCTTCCTCGACTTCTTCGAGATCGCCTTCATCATCCTGCCGCTGCTGGGCCCCGTGGCGCACAAGCTGGGCATCGACCTGGTGTGGTTCGGCGTGCTGCTGTGCGTGAACATGCAGACGAGCTTCATGCACCCGCCCTTCGGCTTCGCGCTGTTCTACCTGCGCGGCATCTCGGACACGCTGTTCAAGGAAAAACGCATCGACAGACCGGTCAAGTCCAGCGACATCTACATGGGCTCCATCCCCTGGGTGATCATGCAGCTGATCCTGGTGGCGATCGTGATCTTCTTCCCGCAGACGGTGACCGTCTTCCTGGACAAGGAGCAGGTGGTCGACCTGGACAAGGTGCAACTCGAGATGCCGGCCGACTCGTCCGCCGAGCCCACCATCAACATGGATGACCCGTTCGGCACCGGAGAAAAGCCCGCAGCGGGCAGCGCCGCCCCGGCCGCCGAACCCGGTGCCGAGGCCATGCCGGTGCCCGAGCCAGCACCGGACGCCGCACCCGCCGAAGGCGCGGCCAGCACGCCGCAATGACGGGCAACTCCCCGAACGTGCCACCTGCGGACGCAGCGGACGCACCGGGCGGTGCCGGGGGCACCTGG